>JBIKNE010000043.1:0-9400 GCA_044358855.1 Bacteriovoracaceae bacterium
GGTTTCCTTGATCATTGTTTCAAATTCTTCCACCAATGGAGACGGTGGTGCTTTTTCGATAACTTTCTGAATGGCGGCCATAAAATCTAGGCCCGCTTCAACCGAGAGAGCAAGCATATCAACAATGAATGGCATACCGCGGATCATGTCGTCTTTACGTCTTTCGATACGACCATTCATCCAAATATTTGGATAAAAGAATCCCACAACGGCGAGAATTGGAATGGCTCCTAATGACCAGGTTTCCTCAAGTAGTGCGCGAAAAATAATGAACAGAATGGGGAAACCTATAATCAGAAATAATTTGAAAGCAAAAAAGTCTTCCGGTGTAAGCTCTTTAGTTAACCCTGCATTGGCCAATTTGCGACGATATTTTGTCTTGAGCGATTGCCGCCCTTTCATTCCCATCACTATCGGCGTGAAGTAGCGCTTAAAGAATGGACGAGAATACTTAAGAACAAAGTCAGTCGCTTGCTGCTTTTTCTCAACATCAGCCTCTTCAAGAGTCTCGGCTGCTTTGAATTTATTCTCTTCATCCAAAGTTGCTCGTGCGACTAAGAAAATGGCGAGACCAATTAGAAAAAGTGAAGCGTAGAAAAGTGTGGTGCGAGCGTTATCACCAAACAAGCCTGCAGAAGAAGAAACCTTTTGATGAATCACCCATTTGGCTGAAAGTGGTTTAATAACACATTTGTCATTATCTCTTTCAAGTCTCAAATCAAAGGGGCCGTTACGATCAAGGCCTAAACTATCTTGTGACCACGTATTGAATTCTGATTTAATGCTAAGAATCGTATTAGGCGAAAATGCTTTCCCCTTCACAAAAGTCGAGGCATCAAAGTACGCAACACACTCGAGAACACCACGTCTTCTGTCTTCAGCAGAACGATCTTTGTCACTCACAACAGAAATGATTTTTAGTTTTCCGAAACTGCCTTGATTCGTTTGATAAAAATAAATGTTATCAACCACATCCTTTGAAAGGATGATCGGCTTATCATTAAATTTCGCTTGTTTGCTGCGAATACATTCTTCATCAATTGCGCCAAAATCTTCGGCGCAGCTCTGTGCACGAGCATCATAAATGCCGAACCACAGAATGATCCACAGGCCAATTAAAAACCTTATTTCCACGAGTTGACACACTCCTTCTTCCTATTAGATTAACAGAGAAGGGTGCAAGAGACCGAAATTGCGGGATGAGGGAAAAAAACTCCGCTTAAGTTGGTACCGGCTTTCCTTGCAAAAATGCCTGATAAATATCCAACACTTTTTTTGCTTCTTGCGTGTTGAATGCCGAAGTAATCTTAGGCACATAGATCGGCTTGTACTCTTTGAAATGTTCTTTTTTACAAGCTTCAACCCGAGCTAATTTATCGAGAAATTTTTCTTTCTTGAGCTTCTTAGTCTTCAAAGCATCTCGCAAAGAAGCCACTGCCTTAGCAGCATCTTCAGGGAAACGGTATAGGACCATGTCTGCCCCTGCATCAATAGCTAGAAATGCGGCTTCTTCAATCGAATGACGATCAGCAATTGCCTTCATCTCCATATCATCAGTGACAACAATTTTTGTGAACTTCGTTTCATCACGAAGAAGTTGATAGGCCTTGGATGATACCGTTGTGGGATTTTTTGGATCAATCGAATCAATCAAAAGATGCGCCATCATCATAAATTCAACGCGACTTTTGGAAGCACGAATAAAAGGCTGAATCTCACGTGCTTTAAGTTCTTCGATGGATTCTTTGATCAAAGGAAGATCATAGTGACTATCTTTAAGAGTATTGCCGTGACCCGGGAAGTGTTTTGCACAGGCGAGTACGCCATTTGTCTGTAAGCCTCGAATGGCAGCACTGACATGCTTTTCTACCGATTCAATATCATGACCAAAGGAGCGGTCACCCACTACTTTATTTTCGGGATTTGTCCAAATATCACACACTGGTGAAAAACTAAGATTAATTCCGCAAGCCGAGAGTTCTTTGGCCATAATCGCATGAACTTCGTAAGTCAATTTAGGTGAGTCCATTCTGGCTATTTCGTACATTGGAGGAAACTGCGTGAACCCTTTTTTGAAACGAATAACTCTGCCACCCTCGTGATCAACTGAAATGAAAAGTGGCCATTCATCACGTAAGGACTGAATCGAATTTACTAATTCTGCAAGCTGAGCAGGAGCTTCGAAATTGTGGGCAAATAAAATCACACCACCCAATTTCTCTTCTTTAATGAGTTCTTTTTCCTCAGCTGATAGCGAGGTGCCTTTAATGCCAGTGATAACGAGGCTGCCAGGATTTTCCACAACGATCCTTTAAAGTTCTTGCGACTCTTGTATTTCACCCGGAGGAATGATGCTCAAACCTTGGGTCGTCCAAAACATTCTAATGAATGAACCGTCATTTGAAAAATGAAGGTTCATAATTTGTCCGTTCACTTCAACTACATGACGCAAAACATTTTTCTCTTTGCGCTCAAGCGAGACACTGGCCTTCACAAAAGCAGACGCCGTCAGACCAGTAAAATGCTCTTGATGATATGGCCATGAGTCCCATATTAGATAAAAGTAGACTGGATTACGTGAGTTCTGATTTCTGACAAGTAAACCAGAGGCCACTAAACATTCAGGTAATTGACTATAAAAACAGAAAATTCGCCCTTTCGGAAGTGTCAGCTCTTTGGTTCCTTTCCACTTGGACTCAGGACTCTCCATGATGACTTCAAGCTTTCTTTTCTTGAGATTCATTTTCATTTGGCTAAAATATCTTTTTCCTTCCAACCATACTGTATGTTGAGAAATCTCAGGGCGAATCGCCAACGCTCTTCCACGATTAGTTTTCACTGAGCCGATACTAGATATTGCGAAGGTTTTTTCTAACAGCTTATCTTTTTGCTCACCACTCGCCATAACTTGAACTCTACTGGCAAGCTTGGCTTTTTCAAGTTTTACCTCGCGAGCATATTCAAATTGACCACTGACATCACGATAGGAGTAAGTCTTAGCATTATTGCGAACAACAGATTGTGAGAGTTCAGGCTTGTGACTCGCGCAACTGGCAAAAGCTATTAAGGCCAACATTGCCACTTTCATTTCAAAAAATCTTCAAATTCATTATTCGCATCGACTTGGCGGAGAAGTTCATTAATTTTAGTACCTAATCGCAAGTCGAGATCTTCTGGCAGCTTTTCAAAGCGTAAACCTACTTTGAATTTTTTCTGATGAGTTTCGAAATGTCCGATTTGATCGACGACATAGACAACTTTGGTCTGAGGAATCTCTAAGGACTCTCCAGCTACATCAATCTCTAGCCCATTAATAACTTCGCCGGTACGAAAGAATGGCAGCTCAATTTCACCAATATGAATAGAAAGCCCAGTTACAGATAAGTCCTGAACGCGAAGTTTAAGACGATTACCGAGTTGATCGGAGCCTTCGGGCTCAACGAGCTTTAAGAAGCTGCGAAATAATCCAGTCTGGCTATTTTTATTACGAATATCAACGACCTTGCCGCCCTGGTAATCTTCCGGCAAAACAAAGTGCGCATTAATATCGTAGATCGGATAAGTGAGTAAGCGATAATTCTGACGACGCTCCGACTTGTAAAATTCGCCAGAAGTATCGAGCACTAAGGTGTTGGCGGTTGAGGCGATAATTTTAGATTTAAAAAAGAAAGCGACATTCTTAAGCTCGAAGCTTCCCAACACATCAGTGCCGAGGCTTGGTGAACCCGGCTCTACATGTAGAACAAGTTTCCCCTCAGCTTTATCAAATTCTTTGATACGAAAGACTGAACGCTCTTTTTGGCCTCGACGCCAAAGGGTGCATTGCCCTTTATGGGTCGCAAGCTGCCACAATTTACTCTTCTTCTCCGCTTCGGTTAGAGTCGTGAAGTTAGTTTGTGGCGCTAGCGTCATGCTATCCCTTCTCTAGTCTATCAGGTCAGCGTTGTTACCTGACGTAACAAGCTCATGCTCTCAAGTGCCATTCCACAACCGCGGACAACACAAGTAAGTGGATCTTCTGCAAGCGCAACAGGAAGACCTGTCTTTTCTTTAATCAGAATATCAAGATTGGCGAGCATTGAACCACCACCGGCCAAGATAATACCGTTATCAACGATATCAGCAGCGAGCTCTGGTGGAGTTTTTTCAAGAGAGATTTTGATCGCTTCGATCACTTCCGAAATAGGATCTGCAAGAGCTTCACGAATTTCATCAGAAGTAACTTCGATAGTTTTCGGCGCACCGGCAATCAAGTCGCGGCCTTTTACTTCGTATGTTTTAACTTCATCATCAAACGGATATGCATTACCGATTGAGATCTTAATCATCTCTGCAGTACGCTCACCGATGAGGAGAGAATATTTCTTTTTAATGTAACTCACGATCGCTTCATCAAACTTATCACCAGCCACGCGGACTGATTTTGAGTACACGATACCGCCGAGAGAAATCACAGCGACTTCAGTGGTACCACCACCAATATCAACGATCATATTTCCTGAAGGATCTGTAATCGGAAGACCTGCACCAATCGCAGCAGCCATCGGTTCTTCAATCAAATAAACTTCGCGTGCTCCCGCCTGTTCAGCAGATTCTTTCACTGCGCGCTTCTCAACTTGAGTGATACCAAATGGGATACAGATGATAATACGAGGCTTAATAAGTTTTGAACCGTGCAAACTTTTCTGAATGAAATACTTAAGCATCGCTTGAGTGACTTCAAAGTCAGCGATCACACCATCTTTCATCGGGCGAATAGCTTTAATTGAACCAGGAGTTCTGCCCAACATTTCTTTGGCTTCTTTACCTACAGCAAGCACCTTTTGTTCACCACGGAATCCTTGGTGAACTGCAACCACTGAAGGTTCATTGACGATAATGCCGCGGTCTTTGGCGTATACCAAAGTGTTGGCGGTACCAAGGTCAATTGCTAAATCATTTGAGAACCAATCGAGAACTTTCTTGAACATCGTTATTCCTCGGTTATCACCACTTATATTGTCTAATTGCTTCGCCCCGTTCTGCGATATCCGCCATGATTTCAATACCTAGCTCGATATGCAGATCGGTGTAATTTCTAAATACACTGTTGGCACTTTTCTTCGTCTTGATACCACCGCGCTGAAGTGGCATATCACTCACAAGCAAGAGCGCTCCCACACTCACTTTACTGGCGAATGCGGTTACAAAAAGAGCGGCCGTTTCCATTTCCACTGCGATGGCACGCTCTTCGTATAATGTTTCTTTGAAAGTATCGTCGAATTCCCAGAAGCGTAGGTCAGTTGAGTGTACCACACCTGTGCGATAATCAAGATCATGCTCAACAAGTACCTGGCTGGCGAACTTTTGAATTTTAAACGTCGGTAATGCGGGTACTTGCGCCGGCATGAAATGAACTGAAACGCTTTCACTTCGAATTGAGCCGATGGGCAGAATGAAATCACCTACCTTCAAGTCGTTACGAGTTCCGCCACACATTCCGAGGAATAGCACAGCTCGAGGCTCGACAACTGCCAACAATTCCATCACAAGGGCAGCCATCGCTGAACCAATACCAAACTCAACAATCGTCACGCGTGCTGATGGCGAGGAAGCAGCAGCAAATGCCGATCCTTTCGTAGCAACTGCATCAGGAAGAAGTTTTTGAAAACGTTCAAAATAATAATGAAAATTAGTGAGAATAATCTGTGGTTGAAAGTCCGTGAACTCGTGGCCGGTGTAGCGCTCAAGCATATCAAGCGCAATTTTTCTTTTGGCGACATTTGCATAGACTCGACGATTACGAATCGCCTGCAGCCTCGGCGTAAGCTTGAAGCTAGGTTTTTTTGTTTTTTCTGACAGACGCCTCATGAGCGTCGACTTACTCGTAGTTTTGATACGCTTAGGTGCAGGCGATTTCTTCTTCACCGCACTCGCGCGTGTTTTTTTCTTTGTAGCCATGGCGTTATTGTGACTTCCTTATCCCAAAAAATTTACCATTCACCCCCTCTAACTACAAGAATTTGTCAGGATTTCCTCTATTCCGACCAAAATACTCAAGTCACAGGTTTATGGCCTGCCTTGAAGTCCTTCGCTAGAATAGGTCGATTAACAAGGATTGATATGAACGAAAAAGACAAATTCCCCTCGAGCTTTGCTTCCACGCAATTCGTAAAATATGTTGATCGTAAAGAGATCAAAACAATTGTGGAAACTCTTGGGCACGCCATTTCGCAAAAGTATGCCGGCCAAGAATTGGTGCTAGTAGGTGTTCTTAAAGGCAGCATGACCTTTATGGCGGATCTGGTTCGCTCAATTCAAGGCGTCCGAGTATATGTCGATTTCGTTAAACTTCAGTCTGTTGGGCGCAGCAAAGAATCTGCCGGAACCATCATACTTTCAAAAGATCTCACCACGAACTTAATTGATCGAAACGTTTTGATTGTAGAAGAAATTATCGATACTGGCCGTGCACTGAGCTTTCTCAAAAAGCGTCTGCAACTTGCGTCGCCACGCTCCATAGGAGTTGTGACACTTTTCGACAAGCCCTACAAAAGAGCCGTGCCGGTCACCGCAGAGCTCATTGGCAAAAAACTTGATGACGCCTTCGTCGTCGGTTACGGCCTTGATCTAGAAGACTTTGGCCGTAACTTTGAAGATCTTTTCTCATTGCGCTATCCCAACTAGGCCTAGCGCAATTCACCTTCGAAGATAGGTCGGACTTCGTTATCTCTTAAAACAAGAGGCTGCATTTTTTTAATCCACAGACCTTCTGTCAGGGCCCATTCTGTTGAAGCCCCCTTAAGCTTAGCCAAATCTTTCATCCGTGCATCGAAAACCGCTCGTTGAGAAATACCTGCATCACTCATTAACTGGCCGGCAATCAAAGCGGCATCAAAACCTAACATTTCTAACAATGTCGGAGCTTTTCCATAAGTGTCTTGAAACTTTTTAGAAAGTTCGAGGTTTGTGTTACCCGGATCTTCTCCAACCATGTAGAGACGACCAAGCTCTTTCTGTTTTTGTACCATCGATCGAGATGTCCAGCTTGGACCACCAAAGACTTTGAGATTTTTGGCATCGTAATAACCAAAAGTCGGAACGAGTGAAAGAGCCTCATTCGGGTAAGACGCGATAAAGACCCAATCGAAATCAATCGACGGTGGTAGATTTTGAATACGGCGAATGCTGGAGCGTTCGTGCACATAAGTATCACGGAACACATCTAATTCTTCTGAACGCTCTCTAGGGAAGCGAAGACCCAGGAAATGTTTAATTGTTTCCCGAAAATCGAGTGTTCCCTTTGGATAGGCGGCCATCGAAGTAATTTGCATGCCAGAGGTGAGCGCCGCACGCCAAAACTCGTCAGCATAGGATTTCCCTGCATCACCTTGAGGATAAATAACACCGACACGTTTGCCAAAACGCGAGAGCATTTCGTTTGTCACAAGAGCAGCCACCTGACTCTCGATTGAACCTTGAATTTCAATTAATAAATGATTTTTTTCATCACGCGGGATATGCACTGGAGCGAGAGAGATAAACAGAACACCCCATTTTTTTGCCTCTAAATATTCAGCACGCGCACTCTCGGGAAAAAGGCCACCAATAATCAACGGAACACGATGTTGCTGAATAAGATCTCTCACAGCTTGTGCACCAACAGACGGCGAATCAAAGGAGTCTTTCGTATGAATTTCTATATCTCTGCCTGCACCCTTCAAAGCAATGTCGAGGCCTAAAAGAGTTTTCTGACCAAAACTACCCTTATCACCAGTTAAAGGAAGAATAACTCCAATGCCATCCATCGAGAGTCGAGTAGAGCTATCCAAGCGTTGCTCGAAATCGTTTACAAAAGTCATCACCTGAGGAAATTCTTTAAAACGATCAGATAGCCATGTGACAACATCGCGCGCTCCGCTGGTATCACCCTTAAAATAGCGCGACTCCGCTTCGATTTGACCAAGGTAAGCAAGGGGGAGCCACTTTTCACTCTCATACTTTTCTAAAAGACGAATTTTCTCTCGATCACTTAACTCTTTGAAAGAAATATTCAAACGCTCTTTCAATATTGAATCGGATACTTCAGATAAAGATTTGGCATCCTTTAATAACAAAACTGATGTCTCTACGATTTCATAATTACGTTGATACTTAACCGCCCACGCCAAATTGAGTTGGGCGTATTTTTTAATTTCATTGTCTGGAAGCGCTTTAGGATTTATCGCATCAAGGGCACTTTTAAGTTCTGAATACAGGCCCTGCTTGTAACGTGCACTGGCAATATTAAGCCATATCTGCGACTCGAGAGTTGAGTCACTTGGTACATATTTTTTGGCGATATCAAAATTCGCCAAAGATTTTTCCCATTCTGAGTCAGAGAAATGGATAACACCTTTGAGATTGTACTTAACCGCTTTTTCAATCTGTTCAAGTTGGTCGTCTGATAGCTCTGCTAGACGCGCGAGAGCGATCTTACCTTCGCCTTTACTTAGAGCTTCACGTGACTGATCAATTTTGAGTTGCACGTTAGGCCGTACTTGCGGAGTAGAAACAACTTTCGGGGCCGGAGTTGTACAACCATTCAGAATGAGTATGAAACTAACGAGGGCAACTAATGACTTCATGGGCGGAACTCCTGCAACATTTGTGCATTAGTTTACCGCCCACTTATGAATTATTGAAAGAGGTCTTTCACTCTATCGAAGAAGCCCTTAGTCATAGGATTGGATTGATTTTCTTCTAACGCTGCAAGGCGCTCAAAGAGCTCACGTTGCTCAGCAGTGATCTTGGTAGGTGTTTCAACGTGAATAGAGATGATCTGATCTCCAAAGCCATAGCCACCCAGCTTGGCAATGCCCTTGTTTTTTAGTCGCATTTTTTTGCCGGACTGCGTTCCAGCTGGAACTTTCATGGAAACACGACCACCTAAGGTCGGTACTTCGACATCAGCGCCAAGTGCAGCTTGAGAGAAACTTACTGGCACTTCACAGATGACATCAAAACCATCACGTGTGAAAAAATCATGCTCTTTCAAACGAATGAGTACATATAGGTCTCCTGCAGGACCACCATGCGCACCACTATCACCTTGATTGGAAAGTTTAAGGCGCTGACCTTCATCAATTCCGGCAGGTACTTTTACACTCAAAGTTTCTTTCTTACGTACGCGCCCTTTTCCATGACAAGTTACGCAAGGGTCTTTGATCATTTGACCTGAGCCCTGACATTTTGGACATGTCTGAGCGATGGTGAAAAACCCTTGCTGACGACGAACTTCACCGTGACCGTGACACATGTCACAGGTCGTAGCACTTGAACCCTTCTTTGCTCCAGTTCCGTGACAATCACCACAGGTGGCCGCTTTTTGAATAAGAATTTCTTTTTCTACTCCAAAGGCCGCTTCTTCAAAGGTGACTTC
>JBIKNE010000044.1:0-9369 GCA_044358855.1 Bacteriovoracaceae bacterium
CGATGCTTCAACGTATCTATGCTGTATGCTTTAATTCCAAAGAAGATCTTAAAGCGCACCTCACCTTCCTCGAGGAAGCCAAGAAGCGCGATCACCGTAAACTGGGTAAAGACTTAGGTCTTTTCATCTTTGATCCAGTTGCTCCCGCTTCACCTTTCTTTATGCCCAAAGGCACTATCGTTTATAATGGGCTGGTTGATTTTATCCGCCGCTTATATTCGAAGTATGACTACCAAGAAGTGATCACACCTCAAGTACTCGACGTCGATTTGTGGCACACCTCTGGCCACTACGAAAAATACAAAGAGAACATGTATTTCACTCATATCGATGATCGTGAGTTCGCGCTGAAACCGATGAACTGTCCCTGTCATATGTTGATGTTCTCTCATCACCGCTATTCCTACCGTGATCTTCCATTGCGCTTTGCTGACTTTGGTCGCTTGCACCGTTATGAAAAATCAGGCGTGGTCGCCGGCCTCACGCGTGTACGCACATTCTGTCAGGACGATGCTCATATCTTCTTGGCCTCGGCTGATATTCAAGCCGAAGTACTCACACTGATGGATATGTTCTTTACTTGCTACAAACATTTCGGTTTTGAGAAAATCAAAATTGGTTTTTCTACTCGTCCAGAAATGCGTGTCGGCAGTGACGAGACTTGGGATCAAGCGGAAGGCGCTCTTAAAGCCGCACTGGAGGCTTCGGGCCAAGAGTATTTCGTTAACGAGGGTGACGGAGCTTTCTATGGTCCGAAAATTGATATTCAAATTTCCGATGCCATCGGCCGCTACCACCAGTTAGGCACCATCCAACTAGATTTCCAATTGCCCGAGCGCTTCGATTTGAAATTCACCAACGCCCAAGGTGAAATGGAGCGCCCGGTAGTTATTCACCGTGCCCTCCTGGGATCACTCGAACGCTTTGTAGGTGTTTACCTCGAGCACGTCGGTGGAGCTTTCCCGTTCTGGCTCTCACCTGAGCAGGCGGTGATTATCCCTATTGCCGAAGCTCACTTCCCTGCTGCCCGTGAACTTGAAAAGACGCTCAAGCAGCGTGGTTTCCGTGTTCGCGTTGATGACCGCAATGAAAGTATGGGAAAAAAGACCCGTGAAGCTCAAATGGGGAAAACTCCTTTCATGCTGGTTTTAGGTGATAACGAAGTTGCCGCTCAAACTGTTTCAGTCCGCCGTTACGGGGAAATGAAGTCTGATGTTCTCCCTCATAATGAAGTGATGGCGCTTTTTGGGCAGCTAGAGGACGAAAAGTTGCCAGCCAAATTCCGCTAAGAAGTGGAAATTATGGCCCTCTTAGGCGCCGCTCTCAGACTCTAGTAAAATAGAGGGATGATCGGCGCTATAACGGCCCCCCTAGAACAACATCGACTGGCCATGAGATTGAAACCCATTCTCACGGGTGAGCTGTATCTTGCTACCCAACTCAAACATCCCGTTTATATTTGGCAAGATGGTTTGTTCCAAGAAGTGATCGCAGCGGGCGAAGCTCCTAGTAAAGAAAAAGTGCAAAATCTTATTCGAACTCAAATACGAGAAGTTTTCCTCTACGCTGTAGATGTGCTGGGTGTGCGTGAACAACTTGAACTTGCCCTTGTTCGTGTCACTCGTGCGCTCTCTGTTGGCGACCCCCGAGAGAATGGGGCCAGAGCTTTGAAGCTTATGGCCTTAAACTTGGGTGGCCTGTATCAAAACCCTCATGACGATGAGCTGTTGATGAAGCAGTTTCAAAGTACTCAGAACATGAGTAAGTTCCTGATGGAAAATAAAAAACTCCAATCCACTTTCTTTTCAGATCTAGGCAAAGAGAATTTTCATTTTACGATTCTGCAACCCATGTTGAGTTCGGTATTGCTATTAGGTTTTCTGCAATCGACTCATATGTTTCATGAGCGCGAAATAGAAACTCTCTTTTTGACGAGCTACATGAAAGATATTGGCATCGGGATTATTCCTGAAGATAAATACGATATGAAGGGACTCACGCTTGATGATCAAAAACTTTTTGCTCACCATGCGGAATTCTCCCATGACATCTTGGATGGCCGCGTTCCCTTAACTAAAAATCAACTCTCCATCATTAAGCATCACCACTTCTTAAATGATCGCTTGAAGCGTATTTTGATGAAGGAGAAGCCTCGCTACGGTGAAGAAGCCATGGCCTTTGGTATTGAAAGCACCCTGGTCGCTATCTCTGATGTCATCGTGGCGATGACCTCCAACCGACCCTATCGCCAGGGACTGACGGTCTATCAATCGTTAGAATTGGTAAGAAAGATGATTGCCGACGAGTACCCTCAGGAATTCCGAGCCTTGGTAGTGTATCTGAAGCAGTTTTTCCGCGATCCTCGCTAAGCCTCACTTCATTGAGAGACATAGTCAGTCTTAAAAGACTTTTCAAAGTCTCCTCATCCATCACATCCTGTTTTTAGGTGCAGTTTAATATCCAAGGAGGGATAGATATGGCGCAGTGGCAAAGCCCGCTCACAGGAATTATCGAAGAAGACAAAGTCGTAATCGATTTTGGAGAATTCGAAGGAAAATCAGTTTTGGAAATCGCTGATACCAAACCTGAATATTATGAATTTCTTGTTTCTCAAAAAGAATCAGGAAACTTCGCCATTCGTCGCACTAAAGACAAGATCTATCGCCTCTACATTCATCAGACACATTTGAACTAAAAAAAAGCCCCTCTAAGAGGGGCTTTTTTATTGCTGCTTTATTTTCTTAAGATGCGAGCGAATATTTTTTCGTGCGTACTTCAGAAGAGCCTCATCAATATCACTATAAAGTAAGTGCAGAATCTCATCTTCTGACTTTCCTTCAGAATCAAGACGCTTCACTTGTTCTTCGCGCATTTTTCGATGCTCTAATGTTTTCTCTAAAATGAAAGTCGTTCCTAAACCGATGCCATGAGATGGAAAGATAACTTTCGGGGAGAGCTTGATGACTTTCTCTAGCGTTTGGAAATATTTCGCCATGTCTCCCTCGTCATCACCGATCACAACAGTGCCAATGCCCTGAAAGAGATCCCCTGCCAAGAACCAGCCTTTATTCTCCGGCATCAAGGCCAGCTGACCTTCGTCATGCCCTGGCACTGCGACCACTTTCAAAGGAGACCCGAGCCAGCTGGAGACGACATCTCCATCTTTCAGAAGTTTGATGCTGATATCTTTAAAATAATCACTATTGATGCGAGTTAAGCGCGTATGAGTATCGGTACTCATCCACATGGGTACTTTGTAATAGCGCGCCAGTGCCGGAGCGTTCTCGTGATGATCAGGATGGTGGTGAGTCAGCATGATGGCATCAACACGATGACCTTTGAGAGCAGTTATTAAACGATTCATTTCAAGCTCGTCTTTCGGTGAAGGATCGACGATGAATTGCGCCTCAGAATCATCCCCCAAATGAAAACAATTTGTCCGATTGGCCGGTGGGAGCGTGTGAGACAGCGGCATGAACTGACGAATCCCCTTGAGAGATTCAATCATCGGCACTTCGTTTTCAGCATCGTACTGGAAATTTAAATCCGGTATCTCGGTCGCATCAATATTCTTACCAAGCGCTTTAATAACTTTCACAATGGGCGGAACAGCTAAAAGAACTCCCTGCTCATAGCGACTCAATAGAACGGTACAACTAAACCAATCAGCGATGCGCGCTTCATTATGATCAATGGTAAAACTTGGCTTGAAGTTCAGTTCAATTTTATAAAAGTAGGTAGCAAAGCGATAAGGGTTAAAATCGGGAGTGACCGCCAGACCTAATGGAGTGATGCTTTTGATTTGATTCTTAAGTAGTAACTCATCGAGATCAATTCCTAGCTCCTCTTGCCCTTCCCTTTGCACAGCGGCCCAAAGACGAGGATTAATGTCTTTGAGAAGAACATGTTTCGTTGGGGAGTTATCGGTCTTTTCTACTTTGCCACCAGGAAAAGCCCAATAGCCCGGGAATGATTTCAAAAAAGGCTGACGCTCGATCGCAAAGATTTCATTTTCAAAGGTAAGAAGTATCGAGACGGCATCGATAATTTTACTCATCCCAAGACTTTAGCTTTGCTATAACGAACTTCACGGTAACCCTTGATATTATCTAATTCCATTAAGCGAGCCCGACGTTTACCATGATCAAGATGATGAATTTTTAAAATTTCTGTACGTATTCCTTGCGAAATTCTTCTCTCTTCTTGGTGCCACGAAGGCATCAGTACTCGCAACATACGTAGATGGCGCATTATTTCGAGCATCCAAGGACGTGGGCTGAAATCAAATTCAATTTTCTTACCCATGATAACAAAAGCTGGGCGATTAATATGTTTCACTGCAAAGCTTGAGCCCAGTTTTCTGTATCGTTCAAGATCACGACGCTCTTTGAGAGGCGAAACCATTAAGTGAGATACAAAGACTTCGTCTTTGATCCAATATGTCTTGGTCAACGCTCTTAGAGCAATCGCACTTTCTTCCTCGCTTAAGTTCATAGAAACAATAGTACGAACATCTTCCATGAAACTTGCAATCGTTTGCCCTTGATTGAAAACGATCAAATCATGGAGATACTGCGCCCAGTGCTCGCGAGGAATATGGGGCATCAGAGCTTCAGCTGTTTGTCGATTTAGGTTAAACATGTTGATAAAGCGCTGAGGATTTTGCCAAGGATGCGCCACTCTTCTCACCGACTCAACCATCAAAGGAATAGTATCCAGCTCTGCGGCTGGACGCTCGGTTTGGCCATCAATCAGCCACTGTCTTCCCCACTGAAAGGCTTCCCAATTTGTTTTTACCTCTGCCTTTGGAAGCGCTCCTGCAAAAGCTTTCTGCATGTCTTCCAGAGCAAATGGCAAAAGACCTTTTTGAAACATCACACCCAAAACCATCGCTGAAGCATACACAGGACGCTGGAAGCGCTCAAACGCTAGACGCTTAAACGGACCCATAATAAGACGTTCACCTAATTTCTCGGTAAGCTCTTGGCGCATTTTCTCTGGCGTCATAACTGGAGCTTCAACGGCATTATCAAGCATAATCGATAATGGAACTTGGAAGTCCTCATCAATAACCATCACACCGTTCTCGCTCAAGAACTGCGCAGCACGGGCACCTTCTAAAAGATCAGGTGATACCACTACTTGTGCGGACCCCACCGGCACAACTTGTCCGTGCGAGCGCGACTTAGGGAATAGTGCCAGATGACTCGTAACGCTACCGTTACGTTGCGCAAGTCCCTTTTGATCAACGAATTTGAAATTCAGATCATCGCGACCACCCATTCCAAGTGCCGCTTCAGCAATCACGCGTGAAATGGTAGTCACTCCAGATCCACCTACACCAATCACAATCGCGCGCCAGTCAGAGCCACTGGCAATTTTTTCGAGTGTGTGATTAACGGCAGGTAGAGGAAGATTCAACTCTGTCTTAGCCTTCGATTGATCAAGATACTTAGTTGGGTGGTAATCATAAACTTCCACCAGTTCAAAACTTGGGCAAGCCTTAAGTTTCGTACAATAAGAATCAGATACGCAGATTTGTGGATCAATCATCACCTTAGTGCCATAGGCATCAAAAGTTTGTGAGAGTCCAGGACAACCTGTCATCTCGACACACACCCTGCAGTCTTCACACGCCAGAGTATTAATCTGATAAAACTCACGAACTTTCTCAGTTTCACCAGTCTTAAAAAGCGCGCGCTCTTCGCGCTTCTTCCTGCCATGAAAAGTGAGTCCACACTCTTTATTGGAAACAATCACTTTCACGCCGGGTTTCTGAATAAAATCGGTCAGAAGATTTTTATAGAAGTAGCGATCAGACGGATTGACTTCAATGGCATTATCCACTCTGAGAGAGCGCGCCACATCCAACATACTTTGACGGGGACGGACGACACCTTCCACCGATTGACCTGAGCGCGGAGTGACTTGATGGCCTGTCATCGCGGTATTGTCATTATCCAATAGGATGTAAGTGATGTTGTGATTCATCTGCACAGAATTCGAAATCGAAGTCATGCCAGAATGGAAAAAAGTCGAATCTCCCATCAACACAACCGACGGGTTATTGGTGAAAAGATCTGTTCCCGCTCCAAGCGCGCCACCCTGTCCCATCGCCGAGAGATCGTGCATTTCTTTAAATGGTTCAAGAAATGACAGAGAATAACAACCGACATCCCCGTGGCTGACTAAAGAAATATTTTTTTGCGCGAGATCTTTTCTAATCTCTTTCATGATTGAGAGTGTCTCGCGGTGAGGACAACCTGGACAAAAAGTCGGCAGGCGCTTTGGAACCGCCACAGAAAGTGTCACAGGAGTAAAAGTCATCACACGACTCGCATCAAGGCCCCAACGAGAAAGCGCATCACGAATACCCGCACGCACTTCTTCAGCATTCATTCCGCCATGGGCAGGGAAACCACCGCTCGTACCAAACTTTTTCCCCCACACTTCAGGTGAGAGACGTTCACGAATACAGAGATCATTAATTTCGGCTTCTAGGAATCCACGTTTTTCTTCCACGACTAAAATTTGATCATGAGATTTAAGAAATGGAATGAGAGTGGCTTCGTTTAAAGCATAGGCACCTGCACACTTATACAGATGAATGTGTTTTAAGAGATCAGCTTCTTCCAAAACTTGTTTAAGCGTTTCGAAGACCGCTCCTGTCGAGACGATTCCAACTTGCGCACTGGCATTGCCATAAGTCTGATCTAAGTTTTTTGAAGCAAGTGCCTTGAGATAGGCCGGAAAGCGCTCTTTCATCATGCGAATGTCGGCCCCCAATGAATTGGGCGGTACCATAACGTTTTCCGCGAGATTAAATTTACTTGGATCAAGGGTAATCGGTTCATGTTTTACTGGTGCTTCTGCGCCGACTTCAACTCGTCCGCCACCCTCTGCCATGAAAGTGGTGAGAAGAATTCCCACATATACACTCGATTCACGAGAAAGCTCCAACGCTACTTTCATCCAATCTTTCAATTCTTGGGGAGTCGATGGTTCGAGGAAAGGAATGTGTAAATGTTTGTAGAGATAGCGAGAGTCAGCAGGAGTCGAAGTTGAGATAGACCAAGGGTCATCTCCTACGGCAATGACCACTCCAGACTTATGACCATGCTCATCTTTTGCACCTGGGTTAGCGAAATTTCCGACCGAAAGTGCATCGGCCGCCACATGAAGACCCATTGACTTCATAGCGACCAGGACGTTTTGGCCCGCCATCTTAGCTCCTGAGGCCATGGCAGCTGCATTAGCTTCAGAGTTAGCAATAACGACACGCATTCCCTTCTCATGCATCTCGTCTTTTCTTTCGTAAAGAATATTGAAAAAATCAGCCAGTGGTGAACCGGGATAACCGGTATATAGATGAAACCCGGCCTCCAATCCTCCCTGGATCAATAACTCATTCCCATTCAGGATTTTCGCAGTCATCTTAGGCCCCCAATAATGCCCCCATTTTAACAATCGACGCCTCCCTTTAACAATGATTTACCGAGGCGTCCGTAAGGAGAATCGCTGTGTCTGATAAAATTCAAGTAAGCCAAACCGTTGCCATTTTGATTGACGGCAATAATATCGAAAGAAGTCTCGAAACTCAGTATGGCGCTGACAGTCGTATGGTCAATTTTGATGTGCTCGTCCCACGTCTGCTCGGTAGTCGAGGGCTCAATCGCCTGATTTACTTCCGCGAAGGGCAAAATATCTCATCTAGATTGGCGGATAAGTTACATGCTGACTTTTATGGCTCTGTTCGTGCGTGTCATAAGTCAGCCGATATTCCACTCTCCATTAAAGCGACCCAACTTGCTAGTAAAGTTGACACTATTATCATTTTGTCTGGTGATTCGGACTATGTGGAATTGGTGCGTCACCTTAAAAGCGAAGGTGTGCGAGTTGAGATTTGTGCCGTAGAAAACCATGTTGCCCAAGTGCTCAAGGAGGAAGCCGATTATTTTTATTTGATGGAAAAAGAGGATTGTTTTGGGGCCAAAATGCCTCAACAACGAAGCGTGTCGCGTCGCCCACGTTCGCCTCAAAAACGTCGCTGATTTTTGACTTTTTCTGCCGTAAAGAGAATCATGGTCTCCTATTCTTAGGAGATCATGATGAGTACACCCAATCCTGCAGGCTTAAAATCCATCGACCATCTCGAATTCACTGTTGATAGTCTCAACTCCCCTACAGTGAAACTTTTTTCGACGATGGGCTTTAGTAAAACTGCCGAAGCTCCGGAAAAAGTTTTGTTCACTCAAGGCCAAGTGCGCTTTTTAGTCACAGAAGAAAAATCTCCTGATGCTCATGCCAGAAAATATCTCAAGGCCCACGGTGAAGGTGTCAGTAAAATTTCTTTTCAAGTGGAATCAGTTGATCGAGCACTTGATGTAGTTCTAAAAAACGGCGCAGTTTTAAAAGAAGACGTTAAAGTTTCTCACTCACTTCATGGATCGATCAAGACGGCTGCTATTCAAGGTTTTGGAGATGTGCTCAACGAATTTGTCGAGCGTGGTGCCGGTGAATTCCGCGAAGGTTTTACACCTATTCCTCAAGATCCAACCGCGATGCCACTTGAAACTCGAGTCTCGCGTATTGATCATTTAACCAATAATGTGCCGAAAGGTCAGATGGAGCATTGGGTAGAGTTCTACAAACGCACGTATGGTTTTGTAGAGACGCGTTACTTTGATATTAAAGGCACCAAAACAGGACTTAACTCCAAAGTTGTTCAGTTGGCGGACAACTCAATTATTATTCCCATCAATGAGCCCGAGAAAGAAGGTGGCAAAAGCCAAATTCAAGAATTTCTCGATGTGCACAAAGGTCCAGGCGTTCAGCACATTGCGCTCATGACTCCAGATATAATTTCAACTGTGGGCGAGCTTCGCACGCGTAATTTAAGTTTTCTCGATGTCCCCAATAGCTATTACGAACTTATTCCTTCACGACCATTCAAAGTGACAGAAGACCTCAAGGTACTTGAGAATCTCAAACTCCTCGTAGATGGTGACCCTGAAGGATACCTCTTGCAAATTTTTTCGCAAACTTGCATCGGCCCTCTCTTTTTTGAATACATCCAACGCAAAAACCACTGGGGTTTTGGTAATGGTAACTTTCAGGCACTTTTTGACGCGATAGAAAGAGATCAAATGAAACGTGGTTACCTATAGTTAGTCCTATTGTCAGAATTAGGTTAAGACCGAGCCAAGCACTCCATATTTTTATCAAAAAAGTGTATTCCTAACCCCGTATGGGGAAACTTATAATTAAATTGTACCACCCTGCAGCACTGCTACTTCTATTAATCAGTTGTCAGCGCTCTGGCCAGCACACCATTATTCAAAATAAGGGCTCAGATACGCTCGTTAATTT
>JBIKNE010000045.1:0-9353 GCA_044358855.1 Bacteriovoracaceae bacterium
GTGCTGGCCGATTCTCAATTGATATGGCCCAGCAAGCAGCTTCTGATTATCTAGTCGGACATCGTTGCGTGATTCGCTTAACACCATCCCCTTGACGTTGACTAAATAGTTCCCATCTTGTCTCCTGGAAGCACATATCCAGGAGGCGCTTATGAATAAATTTGATCAAGTCGTTAGTGGTGCCATTGATATCGCTCAATCGGAAGCGCTCAAGCGTAAAAATACCGAGCTGCATGCGGAACATCTTTTGTGGGGCCTTCTACAAAATAAATCGAGCTATGCTCATAAAGCGCTTAAAGATGTTGCTTCAGAAATTGAAGCTTTAATCACAAGACTGCCACATTCAACACAAAACATTTCTCTTGATAATCTGCGTCCGGCGGCCAAGCTTCAAGAATGGCTCACCCTGGCGGGCGGCCATGCTGCTGAACAGGGCCGTGGAGAGATTGCCGAAAAAGATCTTTTAAGTTTCATCCCACGCTTATTTCCACAGCTCAAAGTGGATTATCAAAAATTTCAAGACGTGAATGAGCAGGAAGAAGTGCCAAACTTCTTAATCAATCTCAATGAACTTGCGACCGCCGGTAAACTTGACCCAGTGATTGGTCGCTCAAAAGAGATTCGTGCTGTCATGGAGATTTTAGGTCGACGTTCAAAAAATAATCCTGTCTTAGTGGGTTCTGCCGGTGTGGGTAAAACCGCCATCGTCGAAGGCCTTGCTGAGCAAATCGTTAAAGGTGCCGTGCCTGATGTCCTTCGCGGCAAAACGGTTTACTCGCTTGAGATGGGCTCACTGATGGCAGGAACAAAATATCGCGGAGATTTTGAAGAGCGTATTCAGAATCTCTTGAAATTTATTAAGTCACAAAATGGCCAAGCGATTTTATTCATTGATGAGATTCACCAATTGATTGGCGCTGGTCGCACGGATGGCGCGATGGATGCCGCCAATCTTTTAAAGCCAGCGCTGGCACGCGGCGAGCTTCACTGCATTGGAGCAACCACTCAAGACGAGTATCAACAATATAGTCTCAAAGACCCTGCACTTGAGCGTCGCTTTAGACCGGTGCCAGTCAATGAGCCTTCTAAAGAAGATGCGGTTGAGATTCTGATGGGCGTAAGAGGCAAGATGGAGGCGCACCACGGGATTAAAATCTCAGAAGATGCCATCTATGGTGCAGTCTTTTTATCGGATCAATATATCACCGATAAGTATCTGCCCGATAAGGCCATTGATCTCATTGATGAGGCCGCATCTAGTTTAAAGCTCTCTGCCGAAGCCATGCCTGCGAAACTGGTGGAGCTTGAAGCCGAGTTGCGCTCAAAGCGTGTGTTGTCACAAATTGAGAAGGATAATAAAACGCTAGCGAGTGATATTGAAAGTTTGCAAAAACGCTTTAATGAAGACAAAGCCGTTTGGGAAAAAGAAGTAGCGGCTTTAAAAAATGTTTCCGAAGTGAAGGCACGCATTGATCGTTTGAAATTTGAACTTGAAACAGCTGAGAGAAAACAAAACTACGAAGAAGCTTCGAAAATAAAATATTCTCTCCTCCCAGAGATGGAAAAACAGCTAACGCAATTTCAACACGACTGGGTGTTAAGTCAAAAACATGTTGCGAGCGTCATTGCTCGTCAGACAGGCATTCCAGTTGAAAAGATTTTGAAATCAAAGCAGGAGCATATTTTAAAGCTCGAAGAGTTTTTGAAGAAACGAGTTTTTGGCCAACAAGAATCGCTCAAAGAAATTAGTGAGTGTTTGATGGCATCGCACGCAGGATTGACAGCGGAGAATCGTCCGCTGGGTTCTTTCTTATTACTGGGACCAACAGGAGTAGGGAAAACCGAGACCGCTAAGGCCTTGGCACAGTTCTTCTTTGAAAACGATGACAGTATGGTGCGACTCGATATGTCTGAGTTTTCCGAAAAACATAGTGTGGCGAAGCTTATTGGTGCACCGGCCGGCTATATTGGATACGACGATGGGGGTGTGTTGACAGAAGCCGTTCGTCGCAGACCCTATAGCGTCATACTGTTTGATGAAATTGAAAAAGCTCACCCGGATTTCGCTGATATCTTGTTACAAATCTTAGACGATGGCCGATTGACTGATAACAAAGGTCGCACCATTAGTTTTAAAAACTGCGTTTTGATGATGACATCGAATTCAAAACATCCAGAGGTAGATTTTAAGCCGGAAGTATTAGGCCGTGTTGATGCCATCTTAAATTATCGCTCACTTGATAATTCAATTATGCGTCAGCTTATTGATAAACAATTGAAGCTTTTAAACGAGCGCTTGAAGGGTAAGAAGCTTGATGTGAAACTCGATCTGACCGCCTATCAAACGCTCACTGAGCAGGGTTATGATGCGACTTATGGAGCACGACCGCTCAATGCTGTCTTTAATAAGCTGGTCACACGACCTCTCTCTCGTTTGATCTTGGAAGATAAGTTGCCACAAGGAAGTATTCAACTTAAGTGGGACGGCGGCCAGATGGCAGCGTTTTAAGCGCGACGATTCATTTGAACTTTGCCAAATAACCCCAAGAGATGGATTTTTCTTTTGGGGTTATTTATCGCCTGCACCACGGCCCTTATTGATTGACGACACATGAAAGGTCTTCAGTTTTCATGATCATGGCATCATTTCCGTTTACCATGCCATTTAATTCAAGACGTCCGTCATAAGACTTTACTGAATTGCCTTGGAAACGAGGAGCTAGGCTTAGAAAAGAATCATATGCTGATCCAAGGAGCGTTTTTACAAAAAGCAATTCATAACCGTAGAACCTTGTTTCTTGCTGAATAGAAATGTCTTTTAAAGAAATTGTTTGAATAACATCTCTACCCACAGAATGTGTTACAGCTATATCTGCTATTTGAGTTTTTGCCAAACCTGAGTTATTAACGGCGCTAATGGTTGGTTTAAACTTGAGCGTTAATTTAAACTGCTTTTCAGTTGAAGTTAAGTAAGAGCGTTTTACAGAGCAGGTTAATGTGGAGACTTCCGGTGAACTGCCGAAAGAGCTAAATGAAAAAAAAAGTAAACTGGTTGTGATTAAAGTTTTCATTTGTATTCCTTATATTACTAGATATTGTCCCAAAACTAGTGCGTGCGTTAGTGCCCCACAGCTCTGGTTCGTTAAAGTATTTTAGGTATTGTAAATGGAATATTGATTGCATGAGTTGTGCTGAGTAAAAATTATAGACCCCTCAAAAAATGGGCCTAAGTATTAGCTAATTGGCGGACTTGATTGTTGGCGGGCCAACAGATTTGCCTGTAAAGTCGTAAGCTTAGAACGAATTTCAAGCGCGGCAAAGAGTTTGAGGATGCCTCATGCGAGCTGCTTTTCTATGATTGCATCATTCTGGTATGAATCTCATCTCTTAAAAGCTTCTTTGCGCTAGGATGAGACGGGTGAATTTGAAACTAATGTGTTTACCAACTGACAAGTCGGCCAGTTAAGTTTTTTTTGACTTAAGTATTTTCTGCAAAATGAGCGCCACCACTAATCCTAAGGTCACGCCCCTCAAGAGATCAAGCAATACGACAGCAACAATAGTGCAAAGAAAGGGAATAAAATCGTCAAGACCATGCTTAAAAGACCGAATAAACTTTTGTGGGGCCGCTAAATTGTGGCCAGTGATCACTAAAATAGCGCCCAGCACCGCTAATGGAATCATATCCATTAATTCAGGCACCATGAGAAGTCCGATGAGAAGAATGGCGCCATGAAAAACTGTTGACCACTTTGAATAGGCGCCCGCTTCCAGGTTGGCTGAAGTTCTAACAATCACCGAAGTGACCGGCAATCCACCCATCAGGCCTGAAGCAAAATTACCAATTCCTTGCGCCAAGAGTTCACGATTTTTATTAGTTCCACGGTTAAGTGGATCCATTTTGATTGAGGCTTCAATACATAGAAGAGTTTCGATGCTTGCTACAATTGATAATACGGCAGCATGTTTTAGAATTAGAGGTGAGAACCAAGTCGCCTCTCTTAGCCCTTGAAAGTGATCGGCTAGACTAAGACTTTTTAGGGCACTGGCAACTTGGACAAAGTCACGAGAGAGCAGGGCAAAGTTTGATTGAATGAAGAATTTCGCAATGACAGCAGAAATAATCACTAGCACCAATGGAAATGGTATTACACGAAAAATGCGCCAAGTTTTAATAGTCGTCGTTCGAAAAATAATAAAAGCTAATAAACAACCAAGGCCTATGGCGAGTGCTCCCGTACTTGAGTCCACGCTTTGACCACTTACAAGAATCTGTACTTCAGAGTAATTGGTGACACCTAGGAGAAGTGGGATTTGTTTAATGATAATAAGAATGCCTATTGAGGCCAGCATTCCTTCAATTACGGAATGAGGAATGAAGGCAGTTAATTTGCCAAATTTTAATTGGCCAAAGATAACTTGCAGAAGGCCCGCGAGGATAATCGCTGGAGCAAAGGCAGCAAAACCACCGACTTCTTGGATACCAAAATAAATAATGACTGAAAGACCAGCTGCAGGCCCCGAAACAGATAGGGGAGAGTCACTGATGACACCTACAACGATACCACCAATGATACCTGCGATGACGCCTGCTAACAGAGGCGCCCCGGAAGCCATTGAAATACCTAAACACAAAGGCAGTGCAATTAAGCTGACAATAAGGCCGGATTTGAGATCTTGCTTGTATTTCATCACAAAATAATATCACTATGTCAGAGCGGTGCCAGCAGAAAGAAATGAAATTTAGTTCATTGGACAGTCAGATGAAAAACACGCTGAATGCGTTCTCGCTCTTCTTCACTAAATAAATTGTTATCCATTGAAACATGTTTGAGTTGAGGGATTTGACTTAAAACTTCGGGGAATTTGCTAAGTTGATTACTATCCAGATTGAGTCTTTTTAATTTTTTAAGATCGTTAAAAGTCACAGGGAGAGCAGTCAATTTGTTTTGTGGCAAAAATACTTCCTCCAAACTGGTGAGTTCACCAAATTCCATCGGAAGCTCTTTGAGATCACAGCCTTTTAGGGTTAAAGATTTTAAAGGAGCGCGCGCTCCTCCGAGACTTAAACGTAAAGGATGTAAGGGCGTTTCAAGCGCCTTGAGATTTTCTAGTTTGGGTAGGCGAAATAGTTCCACTAGTGAACCTTTAAATTTGGGCGCTCTGATTTGAAAAACTTTTAGTTCGGTAAAAGCTGTCAGAAAGTCGGGGAAATCAGTGAGACCGGCGGCTTCGAGATAGAGCTCTTTAAGATTGGGGAAATGGAAAAGCTCGTGCGGAAGTGTGCTCTCCTTTAGAGTGAGCTTAAGTGCTGTGACCGATTCACGCTCTTTAAGTGCGCTTGCCAAATTCTTATGGAGTGTCATCCAAGTGACTCCCGGGGATGCCAAGGAAATAGAGAATTGATGTCATGGGACCATGGCCCAGTTGATGACGAGCTTCTTTTCGTACTTTTTCTTTGGCGTGAAAGGCAATGCCGAGGCCTGCTTTTGCGAGCATGGGGAGGTCATTGGCGCCATCACCAATGGCGACCACTTGTTCAAGATGAATGCTTTCTTGTTGGGCGAGCAATTCTAAAATGAAAGCCTTCTTTTCAGCGTTGACGATTTCACCCGTCACACGTCCCGTCAGTTCATCACCGCTGAATTCAAGTTCGTTAGCAAAGACGTAATCCATGCTTAAGCGCTTTTGTAGTTCTTCGGCAAAAAACTTAAAGCCACCAGACACAATGGCTGTTTTATAACCGAGACTTTTAACAGAGCGAATGAATTGCTCTACGCCGGGATTTAGCTCTAGGCGGTCATGCACTTTTTTTAAGACATCGCGCTTAAGACCTTTTAAAAGAGCGACGCGCTCACGTAGCGATTGATCAAAATTCATTTCGCCATTCATCGCCCGAGTGGTGATCGCTTTGACTTGATCACCAACGCCAGCTTCAACTGCCAGCTCGTCAATGACTTCGGCATTAATAAGAGTTGAGTCCATATCAAAAACGATCAAACGTTTGTTGTGGCGAAAGACATTGTCACGCATGAAGGCGATATCGATGCCATGACGATTAGAAACATTCATTAATTCGGTTTTAATTTTTTCCCATTTCACAACATGAGCACTTTGCGCAGCTATTTCCATGGCTTTAAAAGTGCGACCAGTCATGTTGTCGATGCGTTGAATATTTATTTTATGCTGAGCGAGCGTTTCTGCCATGTCTGCCATAAAAGCGGCGGTGATTCCGGTGATCGCGACACAACTTAAAATGTACTTTTCTCCGGCAACACTGGCCGCAGGAAGATTGTCGACAATCTCGAAATCTAGATCCATGCCCAAATGTTTAGCTTCGAACAAAAGATCTTTGAGAGTAGGGTGCGATTCATTTTCATCGATATCTAATAGGATACTGAGAGATAGCAAGCCGTGCGTAACCGCTTGCCCCATATCAAGGAGCTTCGCTTGGTTTTTTACCAAGGCCTTCATCAGACCAGATGTAATTCCGGGCCTATCGGGACCTGTGACCGTGACTAAGACGAGCGAGCGATCCATGCTGCCTCACTATTTTTTTTCGCGTTTTTTCTCTTCACGCTTGTGCTTGAGTTGGCGAACCATATCAAATGAATACGAGATGGCCGAGCCGAGTGAGAGTAAACCTGCGATCCAAATACAGACGGTACCTATTTTATCCCACGGTAAACCAAGCCATTCATAACCAATCATCAGCATCGGTATGGCGGTCATTTGAAAACCCGTTTTCCATTTACCACTTTTGCTGACCGGAATACTGAAACCTTCACTCATCGCTAAAAGACGAAGTGAGGTAATATACATTTCACGCAACACCAAAATAATAACGACAACTGCATGCACGCGGTTCATCGCTGCTAGCATGATAAGACTAGAAACAACTAAGAACTTATCTGCGAGCGGATCAAGAAAAGATCCAAAGACCGTCACAATATTGCGACGACGAGCGATCCAGCCATCGAGAAAATCGGTGATTGAGGCAATCACAAAAGCCCAAGTGGCAAAGTGGGAAAGGGCCCAAGTCGGAATAGTTCCCGTACCGTGCTGAGGATGATCAACAAAGTAGAGTGATAAGACGACCAACGGAATCAGTAAGACTCGTAAAATAGTCAGACGATTAGGGAGATTGTCGATTTCAAGATCATTTCCGTGTAGCGACATAGTGAGAGAATATCAGGGCCCAGGTTCTAGAGCAAAAGAAAGCTTTTTCCACTGTACGGAATTTCAAGAGCGGATAGAATGGAGACATCAATGAAGGAAAAGGATTTTCCATGCCTACAGAGCGTCGCTTTAATTTAATCAAAACTGACTTCCAGCAACACGAAAAGCGCGTCTTTCCGCGTTTTCCGGTCTGCTATCTGACTTTCCGCCCTGACAAGGGCGAACGGGCCCACGAGATCAAAGATATTTCTCACACCGGTATGCAATTAGGTGTCACTGAGGGCAGTGGTGAATACGCTGAAGGTGAAGTACTCCAGGGAACAGTGCATTGGTTGGGTGACGAACTCATCACTCAAGGCAAAGTGATGTGGTCAACTAAAGGCCGCGTGGGGATTGAATTTATCAAGCGCGCTGAGTTAGCTCAGCACTTGGGTAAATTTCTCTCTGAAGATCGTCTTGTGGCGGCACTCAAACCGTTACATAAAATGGATTATGGCGCAGAACTACCGGCCAAACTTAAATACTGGCTGCGATCAGATGGTCCAGTAGAGCTTTTTGTTTGGCAGCACCGTGATGGTGAGCTGGCGCAATTTCAAGTTCTTCTCTTAGAAAATTTCGTAGAGTGGGAAGATGGGCAAGGTCTTAAAACTGGCCGCATCATGTCTAAACGCAACGTCGATACTCCGCTTTTAGATGAAGACGAGTTTGTTTTCCGTGTTGATGAAGGTTTAGACGATCTTAAATTGCAACGCGTGCGCTCGCTGGTAGAAAAAATCCCCACTCATCTTTTGACCGGGGATGCCAAAGAGTTTCTTCTGCGCAAACTCAGCTGACGAGCGATGGGCGTTTAAGTTAGACTGAAACAAATTATCTTTTTGGAGTCTCTCGATGAATCGTAACCTTGCCTTAGAATTTGTACGCGTAACTGAGATGGCGGCGATTGCTTCCGCCCGCTTAATGGGACGTGGTGATGAGAAGGCGGCCGATCAGGCGGCGGTCGATGCCATGCGAGCGATGCTTGATTCAGTTGATTGTGCCGCTACGGTGGTGATTGGTGAAGGTGAGCGTGATGAAGCTCCTATGCTCTATATTGGCGAGAAAGTCGGAACCGGCAATGGTCCAAAACTAGAAATCGCACTTGATCCTTTGGAAGGAACAACCATCTGTGCGGTGGGTGGTTATAACTCGATTTCTGTTATGGCGATCTCAGAGGCCGGTGGCATGTTGCACGCACCAGATACTTACATGCAAAAAATTGCGGTGGGTCCTGATTGCAAAGGTGTGATTGATATTCGTGTTTCTCCAAAAGAGAATTTGAAGCGCATCGCTGATGCGAAAAAATGTCGCATCCAAGATTTGACTGCAGTGGTGCTTGATCGTCCTCGTCATAAAGATATTATTGAAGAGATTCGTGCCGCTGGTGCGCGTATTCAATTGATCGGTGATGGAGACGTATCAGCTGCAATTGCGACGGCTACTCCAGACTCAGGTGTGGATGTCTTGTTTGGTATTGGCGGCGCTCCTGAGGGTGTCATTGCCGCAGCAGCATTGCAGTGTATGGGGGGTGACTTCCAAGGAATCTTGAAGCCGCGTAATCCAGAAGAGATCTCTCGTGCTAAAAAAATGGGGATTGAAGATATCAATCGCATTTTCAAAATTGATGATCTCGCTCGCGGCCATGTCATGTTCTGCGCAACAGGCGTGACCGATGGCAATTTCTTGGATGGCGTTGTGTTTAAGCCATGGGGTGCTATGACTCATTCTCTGGTCATGCGTTCTGAATCAGGCACCATTCGCCACATTCGTGCAGAACACCACTTCGATAAAAAACCTCGCTACTAAGGAAGGATATATGGCCAAAGCTGAACGCACAGAAGTTTTTGATGTTCCTTGTGATAAATTCTACAAAGCAATCACAGACTATAAAAGCTATCCGAGCTTCGTTGATGGTATGAAGTCTGTTGAGATCGTTACTGGTACAGCGGAAAACGCAACCGTGAAATTTAATCTCTCATTGATCAAAGAAGTGACCTACACCTTGAAGCTCACGGGAACACCGAATCAGTCAGTCAGCTGGTCGCTCGTTTCTGGTGATTTGATGAAAGTAAATAACGGTGGCTGGAAGCTCAAAGATTTGGGCAATGGCAAAACTGAAGTGACTTATAGCTTGGAAG
>JBIKNE010000146.1:0-5988 GCA_044358855.1 Bacteriovoracaceae bacterium
CTGACCTTGCTTTGCTAACTCAATATTTAAAGTATCGGCCGGTAAATAATCAAGATACTGAGGTGCCTCAGTGGCAAAAACCGCGGCAGTCAAATCATTAATAACTTGTTGGTTTTTTTCTAACCATTTCTCTAGCGCCACGAGATCAATTCCTCGTCCGATTTCATTCCACAGAAAATTTGTGTGAATGGGATTACCTTGCACAATTGAGCCATCAGAGAGCCAACGTGTTTTGTATTTAACGTTCCACCATACTGCCGGCTTACTATCAGCGATTTTTTTCTCCAAAGCATTGGTACGAGGAAAGGTGGAGTTGAGACGTGAGCGTTTGGCGTATTCATCTTTGCCTCGACGAGCGAGCGAGAGTGCAACTTGCGCCAAGCTGGTGTCCAGCCCCAGGACTTGCGGCTTGAGTGCTCCTACAAAGTTAACAACATAACGAGAGTGCTTGAGGATTTCAGTGTCGGCATCACTGGCGCCTGAGATGTCTTGGAAAATCTCCGGATGAGCATAAGGAAGATATTTTTTGGCAGTTGCAAAAAATTCATTGGCACGTGGAAAACGGTTAGTGAGACCAATCACTTTTTTTCCAAACAGCTCACCGGTGTGGCAAGCGGCACAGCTAAAAGTGAGGCCTTTGGTGCCTTTGGTTTCAACAATGGTTGCTCCCATGCCAAGCTTGCGTTCTGCGGGAGTCACCAGCAAGGCTTCGGGAGAGTTCTCATCAAAAGGGTGAATGCCTAACCAATTCATCACATCTTGCATGGAGCGTATGCCCACCATGTCTTGCGCCATCGAGTAGATCCATTTTTTAAAAGGATCGTTATCAGATGTCTCAAAAAAATCGATCATCGGCTGATAGGGAATCATCAGCTCGGTGATCTCGACAGGATAATGAAAAATGGCTTGGCGGCCGGCCTTGAGTGATCGCTGCCACTCTTCTTGAGGCAGTTGAAAAATATTCGTGCGTGGTTGCGAGCTTAAGTAATCATCTTCACCAGGCAGCTGAGCTTCACGTGACCAATCGGCACAAAGAGTAGGGAGAGAAATTAGACACGCAGCAATAAAAAGAAGGGTGTTTTTCATCCCGCTATCATTCCAGGCCCTGACTGAAACCGTCAATATGATCGAAGTAATGGATTGGTACACAGTGTGATAAAAAAAACTGTGTCAGTCTGTTGACGCCCCAATAAAAGGCCAGGCAGGATGGAAACGCGAAATACCAGTAGAAATCTACTGGCCATCCTCCCAGATGCGCTTAAGGGCCGGTGAAATGATCTTTCTGACCGGCCCTTTTTTTTAGGCGACAGCTTTTTTCAAGGCCTGACTCAGGCAAGACTTCATTTCATTAACGGAGAACGGTGCTTTTAAATAAGCATGAGCGCCGGCGACTGAGGCCTGGTGAACTTTAATTTTCTCTGGTGATAATCCACGAGCAACAAAAATGGTCTTCACGTGTTTAAACTTCACCTTCAATTGGGCCGAGAGCTGATTCACTGCTTTGGGATTCACGTCAAAGGGAAAGACCACCACCATGGGAATTTTCTTTTTAAGCCACTCATTGAGCTCAGGAAGAGTTCCAACAATCTTGCAATTCATATCAGTCGGTATGTGGGGTTTTGCTTCATTAAAAGTGGTGCCACCAAACTCGAAAAAAATGATCGGCGTTTGTGCCACTCCGGTCTCTCCCGGGGCACCATTGAACTTCAGTGCATTCGCCAAGTCTGCGATTTCTTTTTCTTTTGTTTCTTTTTGTTTTTTTAAGGCATTGATATCAATGACTACCGTCGCCTTATCGTCTTCATCACCCGACATGCTTCCTCCTAACAAAAAGCCATACCCGACTCATATCGGTGGTTTTTCGAAAAACTTGAGTCCCGACCAAAATGGTCAAAATCTCAATTTATTTCAGCGATTGACCGACTAGACTGAAGGGATATGTGTAACTTATGCCATTAGAAGATCTTGATCTCGAATTTGAAGATGAGGATGAATTAAAGAAGAAAAAAGCTGAGGCAGTTCACGTCGATCTGGATTTAGAATTCGGAGCGTCGCCAGAAAAACCTGCAGCAGTTGCTTCTCCTCAGCCAGAAAAGGTAGCACCCGCTGCTGCTCAACCTGCGCAAGCAAAAAATCCAGCACCATCAGCTGCTCCAGCGCCAGAAGCTAAAAGTGAATATGTTCAACCTGGTTCGGCTTCAGTAAAAAAACTAGATGATGTACGTGCCAAAATGGCGCAGGCCAAAGCACAGGTTGCCAAAACGGCCGGCAATACTCAACCAGCTGTATCTGGGGCTAATGCTCTGCAATTAGCTCCTGCTGGTGAGGATATGAATTTAGCGCAGCTCGTTCAATTGGTGGAAGACACCAAGTTTGAGGCCAGTGTGCAAGTAGCCGTCGCGCAAGAGAAAAGTGTCTTTATGGCAGAGATGCTCTCAGACGCAAAATTGCTACAACATCAAGTCCAGCAATTGATTGTTCGTATGAACACCAAGCACCCTGATTTAAAACCAGAACTGATGGCCGTTCAAAAGGCCCTTGCCGACTTCCTCGCAAAGAAAAGAAAATAGGATTCATGAAAATTGAACATGTGTATTTCTCAGGCTCCACTGATGCCGCTGTCGTGCTCTTGCATGGTTATGGCGCGGATATGAATGATCTGGCACCACTCAGACGTTTTCTTGATCCGGAAAGTAAATGGCATTGGTATTTTCCCAATGGCCCAGTACGAGTTCCGTTTGGTGGAATGTGGGAAGGGCGCGCTTGGTTTCCTATCGACATGGTCGAGCTCGAGAAGGCGATGCGGGAAGGTCGTCATCGTATGTTTGCTGACAAACGCCCAACCGAATTTGTCGAAGCTCTCACACTTATGAGTGAAGAAGTTCGCCAATTACAAAAAAAGCATTCACAAGTTGTGTTAGGGGGCTTTAGCCAAGGGGCGATGCTGGCCTCTCATTTGGCGGCCAATCTTCATCCTGCCGCCTTAGTGATTCTTTCTGGAACATTACTTGATCGGGCCGGTTTAGAAGCCGCAGTGGCACCTGAAGGCATTCCTTTTTTCCAATCCCATGGAGATGCAGACCCGCTGCTCTCGCTTGCTCAGGCAAAAGATTTGTATCAAGTACTTGAGAGTAAAAAATGGCAAGGGCTATGGGCACCATTTCGCGGTGGCCATGAAATACCAATGCCAATTCTGCAAACATTAAACAATTTTTTACGACAGATTCTTCGCTAGCTCTTTGCGTTGCAAAAAATAACATAGCGCGACTTATGTCTGCCACTTTGCCTTAGTGAAGTCGTGATTTTTTAAAACGATTTCCATTCTCGATAGGCCCACATTCCCATTATAATGATGTCACACTCATCACCCTGGATTCTCTCATGAAACCCTCATCTGATTTTTCGTATGTGACCGCTGCGGACAATGCTTTTCTCGATGGTCTCTACAGTGACTATCTTCGTGATCCTGCCAGCATTGACGAATCATGGCGCCAGTTTTTTCGTGGCTTTGATTACGCCGCTCAGTCTCCTGTTGGGAGCACTCCTGCTGGTAGCAGCACTGAAGGGGCTTCAAGCACTGAGCTGGGTTTTGAATTAAAAGTTTTTCGTCTGATTAATGGTTATCGCGCGCGCGCTCATCTTTTGAGCAAAACGAATCCCGTTCGTGAAAGAAAAAATCGTTATCCGCGTCTTGATTTGGCGGACTACGGTTTGACCGAAGCTGACTTGGATAAGCGGGCCGCGACGGGTGATGTCTTGGGTAAACCAGGTGCTAGCTTGCGCGAGATTATTCAAACTTTGAATGAGATTTACGTGGGCCCTATTGGTGCCGAATACATGCACATCAATAACTATGATGTTCGACACTGGTTCCAAGAGTGTTTTGAGAAAGGACTGGTCGATCGTCAATTTCCAATTGATAAGAAAAAAAGAATTTTACGTAAACTCAATGAAGCCGTCGCATTTGAAAATTTCTTGCACACCAAGTACGTAGGGCAGAAGCGCTTCTCACTTGAAGGTGGCGAAAACACTATTCCAGCATTGGATGCTGCTATCAATAAAGCCTCGGCCACAGGAGTAGAAGAAGTTGTGATCGGTATGGCCCACCGTGGACGCTTGAATGTTCTGGCCAATATTTTAGGTAAGACTTACGAATACATTTTTAATGAATTCGAAGGCACTGCCAAACCTGATCTGACCATGGGTGATGGCGATGTGAAATATCACTTGGGCTACAGTTCTCGTATTGAGACATCCGCTGGTAAAAGTGTTTATTTGAAATTGATGCCAAATCCTTCGCACTTGGAAGCTGTCGATGCGGTCGCTCTTGGATACTCACGTGCCCAAGCTGATAACTTGTACCAAGAAGATGGCAGTAAAGTATTGCCAGTTATCATTCACGGTGATGCGGCAGTCGCCGGTCAAGGTATCGTTTACGAAACTCTGCAGATGTCAGGGCTCAAGGGCTATCACGTCGGCGGTGCTCTTCATTTTGTGATTAATAACCAAGTGGGATTTACTACCGATTTTGATGATGCCCGTACTTCGATTTATTGCTCAAGTGTTGCGCGCACTTTGGAAGCACCGGTTCTCCACGTCAATGGTGATGATGCAGAAGCGGTCGTCTATGCCGTCGAACTCGCCATTGAGTTCCGCGCGAAATTTAAGCAAGACGTTTTCATTGATATGGTCTGTTACAGAAAGCACGGCCATAACGAATCCGATGAACCTAAGTTCACCCAGCCATCTTTATATAAACTCATCGGCAAGCACGCCAATCCTCGTGAAGTTTATAAAGATAAGTTGATTGAAGGCCGCCAGATTGAAGCGCAGTTGGCAGTACAGATGGAAGAAGAATTTAAAAATCTTCTACAGGATCGCTTCAACCAAGTGAAACAGAAGCCATTGCCTTATCTTTATCAAAAACCGGAAGAAGAGTGGAAAGCGTTTCGCCGTTCAACCCCGAAAGATTTTGATTACTCGCCTAAGACGGCCGTAACAAAAGATGCCCTCGAGAAAACGCTGGTGGGTATTACCACTTTGCCGGCCGGGTTTAAACCGATAGATAAAATTTTAAAACTGATTGAAGAGCGCAAAAAACGTTTTGCTGATAATCAGCTGGATTGGGCGATGGCCGAGCACATGGCCTATGGCTCTCTTCTGTTGGAAGGTGTGAACGTTCGGATGTCTGGACAGGACTGTATCCGCGGAACCTTCTCTCATCGTCATGCGGGCGTGGTGGATGAGGATTCCAATTCTCGCCATATCTTCTTGCAAAACTTTGCTCCAAAGCAAGGTAAGTACCGCATCTACAATTCATTGCTATCAGAATATGCCGTATTAGGTTTCGAGTATGGTTACTCATTGGGGGCACCCTCGAGCCTGAATATTTGGGAAGCGCAATTTGGTGACTTCGCCAACGGAGCTCAAACGATCATTGATCAATTCATTTGTTCAGGAGAGTCGAAATGGCAGCGCCAATCAGGTGTGACCCTTTTGTTACCTCATGGCTATGAAGGACAAGGACCTGAGCACTCCAACGCACGTCCGGAGCGCTTCCTCCAATTAGCAGCCGAGTGGAATATGGTGGTGGCCAACCTTACGACACCGGCCAATATTTTCCACGCTCTTCGTCGCCAAGTGAAATGGGAATTTAGAAAGCCATTGATCATTTTCTCGCCTAAATCACTGCTTCGTCATCCTGACTGTGTTTCATCAATCAAAGATCTCACTGATGGAAATTTCCAAGAGATTATTGACGATGCTGATGTGAATGCGAAGGAAGTCACTCGATTGGTGATGTGTACGGGTAAAGTGTATTACGATCTCAAAGCTCGCCAGAAAAAAGACAATCGCAAAGATGTCGCGATTGTACGTCTTGAGCAACTTTATCCCATGCCGGAAGAGCAGAGCTTGGCACTGATTAAGAAATACGCTCATGCTGAAAAAGTATGGGTGCAAGAAGAGCCTAAGAATATGGGCGCTTTC
>JBIKNE010000346.1:0-3352 GCA_044358855.1 Bacteriovoracaceae bacterium
ATGAACAATTCAATGACTTCAAACTTCTTGCCCGTAAATCATCGGCCAGTCCCGCGACAGGCTATGCTAGCGTGCATGCTCAAGAGCAACAAAAATTAATGGACCTGACTTTTGCCGCTGGCAAAGTTGAGTCGGTTTAAGAGGAAGCAATTATGATTGATGTAGTAGTTCCTGCTGTGGGTGAATCGATTGCTGAAGTAACGATTGCAGCTTGGCTCAAAAAAGATGGCGATATCGTAAAAATGGATGAGGCGATTCTCTCTATTGAATCGGATAAGGCCACTCTTGAAGTCGCTGCACCGAAGGCCGGTAAATTAAAAATCCTCGTCAAAGAAGGGGAGACGGTTAAAATTGGTGCAAAAGTGGCACAAGTCGACGAGACCGCTGCTGCGAGTGCGCCAGCTGCAAGTGCAGCCGCCCCAACTCCAACTCCCACTCCAACTTCAGCGCCACAAGCTGCCCCAGCTGGCGGAGATAAAAATTATCCATCTCCAGCTGCCGCAAAAATTCTTGCCGAGAAAGGTGTTGATCCTGCTGCTGTCGCTGGCTCTGGTAAAGATGGCAGGATTACTAAAGGTGATGCCCTCACGGCGCAAGCCTCTGCTCCTAAAGACAATGCCATGGCCCAGTTGGTGAAAGAAACCATTCAAGGTAGTTTTGGTCGCGATATTAAGCGTGAGAAGATGAGCAATCTACGTAAAACGATTGCTAAACGTTTGGTAGAAGCCAAAAATACCACCGCCATGCTGACGACTTTTAATGAAGTCGACATGTCAGCAATTATGGATCTGCGCAAAAAATATAAAGACGCCTTTAAAGATAAACACGGTGTAGGCCTTGGTTTCATGTCGCTTTTCACCAAAGCGGCTTGCCAAGCGATTAAGAATTATCCTGCCGTTAATGCCATGATTGATGGAACTGAGATCGTTTATCACAACTACGCTGATATCGGGGTCGCGGTATCAACTCCTCGTGGTCTGGTGGTACCAGTGGTTCGTAATGCTGAAGCGATGAGCTTGGCGCAAATTGAATTGAAAATCATTGAACTTGCTGGACGCGCCCGTGATGGAAAACTAGGTATTGATGAAATGCAAGGTGGCACATTCACGATTACCAATGGCGGAGTGTTTGGTTCGATGCTTTCAACACCCATTATCAATATTCCTCAATCAGCGATTCTTGGGATGCATAATATTGTTGAGCGTCCTGTGGCGGTGAATGGCCAAGTGGTGATTCGTCCGATTATGTATCTGGCCCTTTCTTACGACCATCGTATTGTCGATGGCCGTGAGTCAGTGAGTTTCCTAAAAACCGTTAAAGAAATGATCGAAGATCCAGCGCGCTTGTTGCTGGACGTCTAGGGAGAATGAGCTTGGAAAATTTTGATGTTGTTGTCATTGGCTCGGGCCCTGGCGGTTATATCTGTGCGATTCGTTGTGCACAATTAGGTATGAAAGTCGCGATTATCGAGCGCTACGCTACCTTGGGGGGCACTTGCTTAAATGTCGGCTGTATTCCTTCTAAGGCCTGGCTTGATTCATCGGAAAAATATCATGAGGCGACTCATAGTTTTGAAAGCCATGGCATTGGTGTGGGTAAAGTCGCTCTGGATGTTTCTAAAATGGCCGATCGAGTACAAAAAGTAGTGAAGGCCATTACCGTCGGTGTGGCCGGACTCATGAAAAAAAACAAGATCACCGTTTTTTACGGCCATGGATCTTTTGTTAATAAAAATACCGTCAAGATTGCAGGATCTGATGGTGAGAAGCAGATCACAGGTAATAAAATTGTCATTGCCACAGGTTCAAAACCATCAAATCTTCCAGGTGTGAAGATTGATAAAGAGCGCATTATCACTTCAACAGAAGCCTTGAAGCTACAAGAAGTGCCTAAGCACATGATTGTCATCGGTGGAGGAGTGATTGGCCTAGAAATGGGTTCAGTCTTTAAGCGCCTAGGGGCCAAAGTTTCTGTGGTGGAATACGCCGATAGCATCATCGCTGCGATGGACGCTGATCTTGGCAAAGAATTACAAAAAGTTTTAAAGCGCGATGGTGTTGAATTTCACTTAGGCCATGGCGTTACGAGTGTTGATCGTCAAAAAGATAAAGTTACTGTAAAAGCTAAGGCAAAAGAAGGTGGAGCAGAAATCACCTTAGAAGGCGATTATGTGTTGGTCGCTGTGGGCCGTCGTCCTTTCACGGATAATCTAAATTTAGAGAGTGCAGGCCTTAAGGCCGATGAGCGTGGGCGCATTCCAGTAGATGATCATCTGGCAACGCCGGTTGCTGGCATCTATGCAATTGGTGATGTGGTTCGTGGTGCCATGCTGGCCCATAAGGCAGAAGAAGAGGGAGTTTATCTCGCTGAGATTCTCGCGGGTCAAAAACCACACATCAATTACAACTTGATTCCTGGAGTGGTGTACACTTGGCCTGAAGTTGCCGGAGTGGGACAAACAGAACAAGAACTCAAAGCTAAAAATATTGCTTATAAAGTCGGAAAATTCCCGATGATGGCCTTAGGCCGAGCACGTGCTAGCGATGAAAAAGATGGCTTCGTGAAAGTTCTGGCGGATAAAACCAGCGATGAAATTCTCGGTATTCATATGATTGGTCCTCGTTGTGCGGATTTGATTGCTGAAGCTGTGGTGGCGATGGAATATCGTGCCAGTGCCGAAGACATTGGCCGCATGTCGCATGCTCATCCTACGTATGCTGAGGCCATTAAAGAAGCTTGCCTGGCCGCGACTGAGAATCGAGCGCTGAATTTTTGATAGAATGAAATTGATCAGTTTAGAAACTGTTCTTAGATTCTTTGAGCTGCGAAAACATCAGGGTTTTGAGCATATTCTGCTCACGTTCACTCATCTGTCGGCTGGTGCGCGGCTGAGCTTCGTTTTTAACCAGCTCAGAGTATTCGCCAGCATGAATGGTTTCTGGAACCTGCAAAATCCGATCACTCATAGATGATAGCTGAACCAGACCTTTTTCCACATAGACAGAAGTGTGTTGAAAAAGAGGCATATAAGTTAGCGTGAATTTCCCTTCGGCCGTCTCGATGTGAGCATCCGGTGTCTGCAGTACGAGGCGTTTTAATTTTGATTTTTTTTGTAACGCCGGCGCAAAAAGCACGCGCGCAGTACCAGTCAGAATCGTGACCACAAAGTGTTCTTTATTTTCACTGACTTCAAATTTCGTATCGCTACCCAAGCGCAGCCATGTCCCATCATCCATTTTAATCACGGCCTGCGAGAGATCATGAGTCAAATAAGAGTGACCAGGAAGTATCGTATCATTCTTGCTGAGCGGCTTACTGTGATGAACACCCTGTTTAAGAGTAAGAGCTGTCA
>JBIKNE010000046.1:0-9340 GCA_044358855.1 Bacteriovoracaceae bacterium
ATGAGTCGTTTAGAGACTCTGGTACAATACTCAGGCGCGCCTCTTACTCCTCGTGCAATTCGAGAGATGATTGCCTCAGCAGTCCATATGGTGATTCAACAATCGCGTCTTGATGATGGATCTCGCCGTATTATGAATATTACCGAAATTGGTGGCATTCAAGGTGAAGTGATTACGTTGCAAGATATCTTTATGTTTAAGCAGGAAGGAATCGGTCGCGACGGTAAAATTATTGGTAAATTCATGGCAACAGGATTCATTCCAAAATTTATCGAGACACTAGAAAGGAAAGGCTACAAAGTCCCTCGCGGACTCTTTATTAATAAATGAAAAAAATAATTACTCTTATTGTTTTTATTTTGTTTGTGATGAGTGCCTATGCACAAGATGCTGCAAAAGAAGCAGCAGCTCCCTCTTTTTATCTTCTTAATGATGTATTTGGCTCGAAAGGGTTATTGGCCGTTATCGGCATCATGTTCTTTTTTGCCACTTATCGATATTCACCGGCTATTTTTTCATGGATTGAAGATCAAACTTTTGGGACTCGTGATTATATTCTGCAAAAATTTGAAATCATGCATATTGAAGTGGCACCCAATCGAGTCACGATTGTCTTGTTGGCCATGTCATTTGGGGCTGGTTTTTTAATTCTTGGGCTTTTCGTTTTAATGGGCATGATTATTTTGGGTCTATTCGTTGCGAGTGTGATCACGTTTGTTGGTTGGAAAGCGCCAAGGCCTATCGTAGATTACCTCGAACAGCGTCGCGTGAAGCTCTATCAAACACAAATGGTGGATGCGCTCAATCTCTTGGCCAATGGAATTAGAGCGGGTCTCTCCATGCCTCAGGCGATCGGCATGGTCGTTGATGAATTACCTCCTCCAGTTAGTCAGGAATTTAACTTAATTCTTCAACAGGCCAAAATTGGTGTTCCGCTTGAGGAAGCTTTGGAGAACTTGAACAAACGAGTCAAGACTCAAGACAATGAGATGTTCGTAACCAGTGTCAATATCTTGCGTGAAACCGGCGGTAACTTAGCAGAAGTTTTTGATACAATCGTGTTCGTTATTCGCGAAAGAGTGCGCCTACAGCAGAAGATCGAAACTTTTATTGCTCAAGGTATGTTTCAAGGTCTCGTGATCTTTGCCATGCCCTATGCTCAAATTGCGATTAATGGTTCTTCAGATACTGAGTATTTGCGTCTAATGTTCACGACACCAGTTGGAATAATTATGTTTATTCTTATTGTGATCTTTAGTGGACTGGGACTCTGGGTTATTACAAAAATTGTTAATATCAAGGTTTAACGTAAAATTATGCCGTCTTCCCTCCGTTTATAGATAGTATAAAATGCATGTAAGTCTTTTTCGAAAAGGTGGAATCATGAACTTCTTAAAGCGCTTCACGGGACTCTTCGCTGCACTAGTGATGATGAGCTCAGCGTGGGGTGGAGTAAACCTGAAAAATGGTAACTTCTATATTTCTTATACCGACATCGTTGTTCCTGGTGGTGGTAAGAAATTAGAAATCACTCGTACCTATAACTCTAAATCAACTGAGGTCGGTTGGTTTGGTTTCGGATGGGGTTCTGATTTTGAAACTCGCCTCGAAACATCAGCAGACGGTTCTGTTGTTATTCACGAGCATGGTGCTGGTGGTAAGACTCGCTTTACGCCGAAGACTGCAGTAGACGCTGAAGCAGCTTCTAAGAAAATTCTAGAAGCGATGAGAAAAAGAACTCAGCTCTCTGAGCAAGCAGCGGCGCAACTCTTGGCGAAGCTTAAAAACAACGCTGAACTTCGTCACACCTACGCTTTGAACTTTAAGGTTCAAACTTCAGTTGCAGTAGGAACTGTTCTTTATTCTTCAGACCGTGGTGCTCAAGAGCTTCATGTGGTGAAAGACGGTTACAACCGTATTTATCCAGATGGTAAAGAAGAATCTTATGACATGAAAGGTAATCTCACAAAGATTACTGGCAAGAGCGGCTACAGCATTTCTTTCAACTGGAAAGACGGCAAACTCAATTCGATTAAAGACTCTCAGGCTAAGCAGATTTTCTTCTCTTGGTATGCGAATGGTCGTGTGAAGGAAGTATGGAGCTCAGGCGAGAAGAAAGCGGAATACAAGTATGATGGTGACAATCTTGTTTCATCAAAAGACGTAGGTGGAAACACTTATGATTATGGCTATGACAAGAGTCATAACTTGGTTTCTATCGGCTACGGCGACAAGAGCAAGATGGCGATCAAGTACGAACCAAAAACACTTTTCGTACAAGAGATCGTAGATCGCAATGGAGAGAGCACCAAGTATCAATATGGCAGCGATCCAAAAGCTCCTGAAGATCACTACTGGACAACAGTTGTTAAAAACGGTTTTGATGGTAAGCCAGCTTCAAATCGTTATGAGTACGAAATCAAAACACGTCCAGATGGCTCACGCTACACTTACCGTATTATCACTGATATCAACGGCATCAAAACAGAGACGATCTATTCTGAATGTTGTTCGCTTCCATTGAAGATTGCTCGCGGTAAACAAGTTACAAACTTTGAGTACAACGATCGTGGCCTACTAGTTAAAAAATCTTCGACTAAGGGTGACTTCGTTCAAATTGATTACGACGATGCCATCAACAAGATTAAAAAAGTTACCAATAATGAAGGCACGACTGACTTCACCTATGACAAACAAGGTAACTTGATCACTGCTAAAAATGACAAAGGCAAGGCCGTTCTTTTGGTTTACGATACCAAAGGCAAAATTACCAAGATGGTAGATGACGATAAGAAAACCAATCAACGTCGCACACTATCTTTCCAATACAACGCCCTTGGAAAGCCAGTAGTGATTGAGATGGAAAAAGTCGGAAAAATCAACGTGGCCTACGATAACTACGGTGAGATCAAGAAAGTTGAGTCTGATGCCGGCCATAAGATGGCACTTCAGGTTACACAGGCTTTCCAGAACTTACTGGCGATTGTTAAGCCAGCGGGTGTAAATCTCAATATGTAAGTGCCACGAAAAGTGGGCACTCATTGGGAAAAAACGACCCTGCTTAAGTAAATTTGGTGCTGGTCCGATACGGGTGTATAATGGTTAGAGAGTGAAGGAGAAACTCATGAAATTGACAATTTTTGCAGCACTTTTGATGATGTCTTTAGCGGCTTTCGCTAATCCTGTCGCAACAGGTGAGAATCCAGGTGGTAACGTTACAGGCCCTGACTGTGAAGGTTCTGTGGCGGATAGCTCTGGCACTAAGGATACGGCACCAAAGCCAGCTGATGCACCTGCTCCTGCTGGTGGCGCAAAACCAGTAAACTAAGTCTAAATGTTAAAAAAGCCCTCTCTTACAAGAGGGCTTTTTTTTGTCTTTTTTCTCAACACCGCCTCATAGAGTGTCTAAAGTTTCAACAGTCTTCCACCAAGAATCGAGTCCTTAAGGTATGTCTTCTTTGGCATGGGCCATGCAAGGTAGTCAGCAAAGGGAAACGAAACTAGGGAGACCACTTATGAAAAATTTATTTGTAGTTATGCTTTTGACTCTATCTGTATCAACTGCTTTTGCAGGTGAAAGCCAGTCAGCTGAGGATTGTGAAGCCACACGCCACAGTGATGAGCGCAATACTAAAGAGACTAAAGAGAAGACTGAGAGCAAAGACAAAGGTGAAGGCGCAGTTAGTGCATAAACCATCATTAAATGGACTCAAAGGCGGATCCCATAGTGGATCCGCTTTTTTTTAGACACTGTTAAGAGATTAGACAGATTTCCTAATGCAACCCGCTGATATGACATGAAGTACTTTGGCATGAAGGTTGCTTCTTAGTTAGGTAAGACAGAACAACAAACCAGGGGATTAACATGAAAACACTTATCGCAATTATTATCGCTTTTAGCTCAGTTGCTGCTTTTGCTGTAGAAACAGAATCAAAATGTGGCCAAGTTGATGACAGTGTAGAGCGCTCGACTGCAAAGTCAGACTCAGCACCAAAGTCAGAAGAGAAGTCAGGAACAGCCGCTGCTCAGTAATTAGCGACTGTAGTTCTTAATAAGATTATTCAGCTCTTTTTTCTCGGCCTCGGAAAGACTTTCTTCCGGGGCCTTGAAGTTTTTAGGAACAAGATTGCGCGCTGATTGGGCCGCAGGAAGAGTGTTATAAAACAACTGCTTTCCTACTGAGCGCGTTCCTTCATATCCCTTACCAAAAGCTCCCTCAACAAGACCCTGCAATCCTCGCGTAGCTGGAGAAGTGAGTTCATGCAGATGGGCAAAGATTGGGCGATCACTAATTTCAATCGAGAGCAGTAGATAGGTGGCCGCAAAAACGGCCAGTGACATTATCAATTTTTTCATTGAAGAGCTCCCAGAGTCACCTCAACTCGACAGCGACACTTTCCGTCCAAAAGTGACAGGATGTAATCATGGCCTTTAATGGGAGAAGGCGTTTTATTATCGATAATGTGTGGGGGGGCGAGCATGATCTTGCCATCAATTTTATCTGCTAGTTCACTGAGGGTCATCCCGGCCAAGATGTTAGCCGCTTCACCGATCACACCGCGAGCATAAGCGCGCTCATTGGGGCGAAGCTTTTCAATACACAGATCACTCCAAATCAGCAGCTCGCCAGAGGCCTTACCTACAAATGGAATGCGAACCTGCAAATAGGAAGTGAAACTGCCTTGGATTTCTTCTGCACGTGTGAGGTGAGTATTGCCAAAAATGGGAACATGCTGAGGAAAAAGTGACGTAACTTGATCGATAGTGGCTTCCATGCTTACTCCTTACCAAGTGTCGTTAGAAACTTTTCAACTGCTTCCTTGAGTTGAATCGAATCGATAGGCTTTCTAATAAAGTCGATAGCACCAGCAGCAATAGATTCCAATACCACCTGCTCATGGTGAAGTGATGAAATCATCATGACGCCGATTTGAGAAAAGTTTTGGGATATTTTTTCTGCGAGTTCTATTCCAGAAATATTTGGCATCACGATATCGGTGAGGACTAAGTGAGGTTTTTTCTCGCGAATTTGCTTGAGAGCATCTTCAGCGTTGCCTGCTTCACCGGCAACGGTAAATCCCAACTGAGTTAAGAGCGATGAGATTTGAGCGCGAGCAAAATCGGAATCATCTACGACAAGTAGGCGATAATTTTTAAACGGAGTAGAAGTGTTCATTCATAAAGGATAACAAAAGCTGTAGCTGTGAGCAAAAAAAGAAGGGCCCCGGAGGGCCCATCATCTTCAGGCGGCTACTTGTCCGTCCTTCTTGCGTCGTGAGTGAGTGGGTTTCTCAACTTGAGGTTTCCACTCAACTAAGGCGAGTGCAAGCACTTCTTGAATATTCTTAACTGGAATGAAATTTAACTTCTTACGGTGTTGCTCAGGAATGTCCAAAAGATCTTTCTGGTTCTTCCATGGAATGATGATGGTCTCAATCCCTGCGCGCATGGCCGCTAGAGCTTTCTCTTTAATGCCGCCTACTGGAAGCACTTTGCCTGTCAGTGTGATTTCACCAGTCATGGCGATATCTTTACTGATAGCGGTTTTGGTCAGAAGAGAAACGATCACAGTAGCAAGAGTAATACCTGCTGATGGGCCATCTTTTGGAATAGCACCCGCCGGAAGGTGAACGTGCACTTCATGTTTTTCAAAGAAGTCTTCATCAATACCCAGAGCTTCTGCGTTTGAGCGGATAAAGCCCATCGCTGCCTGAGCACTCTCTTTCATCACTTCACCTAGTTGACCTGTGAGGGTGATGCCTCGACCTTTCATTTTCGTCGCTTCGATTTTGAGAATTTCTCCACCGGCAGCCGTCCAAGCAAGACCTGTCGCTACGCCGATTTCGTCAAACTCATTAATCTCTTCGTGGCCGTAAGGAGCTGGGCCCAAAAGTTCTTCTACCGTAGCAGAGAAGATATGGGTTTTAGCGTGCTGACCGCTGGCGATTTTCTTGGCGACTTTGCGACATAGAGAGCCAATCTGGCGCTCTAGATTACGAAGACCGGCTTCACGAGTGAATCCGTTGATGACGGTTTCAACACCCTCGTCAGTGAATTCGATATGCTCATTTGTGATACCGTTCTCATCCATCTGTTTTGGAATCAGATATTTTTTAGAGATCTGAACTTTTTCTTCATGAGAGTAACCACTCAAGTTGATAATTTCCATACGATCGCGCAATGGACCTGGGATATTCTCAAGCATGTTGGCGGTCGCAATGAACATGACATTTGAAAGATCAAATGGAACGTTCAAATAGTTATCACGGAAAGAATAGTTTTGTTCTGGATCAAGTACTTCTAGCAATGCCGCCGATGGATCTCCACGGAAATCACTTCCGAGTTTATCAATCTCATCTAGCATGATCACTGGGTTGATACTTTTCACCTGTTTCATTGCTTGAATGAAACGTCCTGGCATGGCCCCGACATAAGTACGGCGATGACCGCGGATTTCAGACTCATCCTTGACACCACCAAGACTGATACGAACAAATTCGCGACCTGTCGCTTTGGCGATTGATTTACCGAGTGAAGTTTTACCTACACCTGGAGGACCTGAGAAACAAAGGATTGGGCCTTTGAGAGCGCCACCTTTGAGTGAGCGAACAGCAAGGTATTCTAGAATACGTTCTTTGATCTTTTCGAGATCAAAGTGCTCTTCATCAAGAACCGAGCGAGCGTGTACTAAATCTTTAATTTCTTCTTTCTGTTCATGCCATGGAAGGTCAACAACCCATTCAAGATATGAGCGCAGAATGCTCGACTCAGAAGAATCAGGATGCATTCTTTCGATGCGACCCAATTGCTTGTGTGCTTCTTTCGATGCTTCAGCTGGTAGATTTTTAGCATTGAGTTTTTCGCGAATTTCAACGAACTCATCGTTCTTATCACTTTCTTGATCGCCCAAATCACCCTTGAGTGCTTTAATTTGATCGCGAATAAAATTCTCTTTGCTCTTTGGCTCGTTATCTCTTTTGATACGAGCTTGTGTAGAGAGAATTTCAAGTTCAGTTTGTAGGATGGCATTGATGCGCATGAGGCGCTCATGTGGCTCAAGAGTTTCAAGAACTGTTTGAGCATCTGTTACTTTCAAATTTAAATTGGAAGCAACGAGATCCGCCAAGCGACCTGGGTCTTGGATGTCTTCAAGCACCATCAAAATATCTGGTGAAAGAACTTTTCCAAGAGAAATGACTTTCTCGAGATTCTCACGAACCAGGCGCATGCTGGCTTCGGCTTCAGTTGTTGAAACTGAAAGTGAAGGTGTTGCGACCTTTTCTACCTTAACGCGATAGAATGGTTCGGTGTGCTCAAAAGATGTGATTCGAGCTTTGGCTAGGCCCTGAATCAAAATTTTGATACGACCGTCTGGCAATTTGCGCATACGCATAATCATTGCCACTGTACCCATCTCATAAATCTCTGATGGGGCCGGTGCCTCTGCAGAAATATCTTTCTGTGAAGCTAGCAGGATCAATCGATCAGTATGGTTGAGTGCTTCCTCTACCGCCTTAATGGAAGTCTCGCGACCTACAAAAAGTGGTAGTATCATAAACGGATAAACCACGAGATCTCGGACTGGAAGCAATGGGAGGCTTTCCTTGAACTCGATCGCATCCCCATCGTAATTCGTTACCATGCAATGTACTCCTCTAGACCCTGTGTGCAAGTTCGACCGTGAACAGCATGAGTTCTGCATTAAGAATCGGGTTATTCGAGGGCCGCCTTTAAGGAAATTTAAGGTAGAAAGTCATATATTTTCGCCTATCTCCGAGTGAAACGAGTGCCCAAGTAAAAAGGTTGGTTTTTCTCAAGCGCTTGAAAAAGCTTCATTTGAGGAGGAAAATCGATCATTGCCCGACTAAAGGAATGCAAAATGAGCTCAATAGGAATCGCGATACTTGCTGCTGGAAAAGGGACACGACTCAAAATTGAGCGTCCAAAGGTTCTTTGTCCTGCTTTAGGAAGAACCTTGGTGGATCATGTGGTTGATGCCACTTTGAAATTCGCAGACAAGGTGAAAATCCCCTCTCATTTAACGGCGATTGTGGGTCACAAAAAAGAAGAAGTAGAAGCGCATTTGAAAGCGACTTTTAAAGCGCCCATTAGCTTTGCTTGGCAGCGTGAACAGCGGGGAACTGGTGATGCTCTTCGCAGTTATTTTAGTGAAAATTTGGCCAATGAAAAATATGAGTATACGTTCGTTGTCTGTGCTGACACTCCTCTCGTGACAGCAGAAACTTATCAGCGCTTATGGTCTGAGATACAAGCTAAGCCACAATTACAAGCGGTCGCGGGAACTTTTGTGACTCCCGCGCCCCATGGCTACGGTCGCATTATTCGTGGCGGAAAAGGCTTTCGAATTGTTGAAGAGAAAGATGCATCTCCAGATGAGAGAAAAACCCAGGAAGTAAATTCAGGGTTTTATTTAATTCGTACCGCGTTCTTACTACAAAAGCTAAAAGGCTTAAATAATCAAAACAAGTCAGGTGAGTTTTATCTGACGGATGTTTTCTCGCAAGACTGCGATGTCGCTGCGGTTATTTATCCCGATGAAAGAGAGTTCTTGGGTGTAAATACACTCGAACAACTCGAACAAGTGACCCAAGTTTTACGCCAAAGAAAACTCAAAGATCTGATGCTTTCAGGTGTGATGTGCTTTGACGCTCAAAGTACTTGGGTTGATTGGGATGTTACCGTTGCGCCCGAGACAATCATTCATCCCGGAGTCCGTCTGTTTGGAAAAACAGTTATTGGGAAAGGCGTCATTTTGGAGAGTGGAGTCATTCTCAAGGATACCCAAGTGGAAGATGGCGCTCAAATTTTAGCTTACAGTCACCTTGAAAAGGCGATTGTTCGCGCTGGGGCCCACATTGGTCCCTATGCCCGCCTGCGTCCAGACTCAGATATCGGTGCTCATTCTAAGATTGGAAACTTCGTCGAAATTAAAAAGTCGCGTCTGGCGGCCGGAGTGAAAGTGTCTCATTTGAGCTATGTGGGTGATGCTGAAATCGGAGAAGAGTCGAATATCGGCTGTGGTTTTATTACGTGTAATTACGACGGAAGAGATAAACACAAGACCAAAATTGGCAGTCATGTTTTTATCGGCTCTGATGTCCAAGTCATTGCACCTATTGAAATTGGAAACTCATCTTTTGTCGCTGCTGGATCAACTGTGACGAAAGACGTTCCCTCGGAAGGCTTTGCCATTGCGCGTTCTCAACAGACAACGAAAGAAGGCATGGCCCGTAAGTTTTTAAAGAGCAAGAAATAGCCCTGAAACAGAGCGACAAACTGGTCACTTACCGAGTCAAATGATACTCTTCTGCCACCATT
>JBIKNE010000048.1:0-9225 GCA_044358855.1 Bacteriovoracaceae bacterium
GATTGTTTTTGCTCACCCAGTGATTAAGACACAGCATGAAATTTTCGAGTTCTCTTGTGAGAACTTCATTGATCATATCTCACGCGCTCGTACCTTTGGTTTTGCTCGTGATGTGGATATGCTCAAGCGCAAAGGTCTTATTAAGGGCGGCTCACTTGATAATGCCGTGGTGATGGATGACTTTAAAGTCATCAACCCTGAGGGCTTGCGTTTCGCTAACGAGTTCGTGCGTCACAAAATTCTCGATACCCTTGGGGACGTGAGTCTTCTGGGCCATGAGATCGCTGGTAAAATCACGACTTATAAGTCAGGCCATAATCTCCACAATCTTCTCTGTCGTAAGCTCCTCGACACTCCATCAGCTTACGAAATTGTCTCTGCTTCGCATCTTAAGGCCGAAGTGCGCGACAGTCTGCGTCTCCCTCAAAGTATTGCGGTTGCTCACTAGAAGTTCCACTAGAAGTTCCAACACACTTATCAGTAAGCATGGCGTTGGAAATTCTGGCGAGCTAAAGATTCTCACAACCACCTACAAACAATGAAATACAGCCAATTTTGGTCTTGGTCTTATTCCATATCCAGCCCGTCTCTTTCTTTTCAACGGAACCTCTCTCCCCATTTAGGCAGAGGTATGGTTGATTCTTGGTGAGACGCTTCCATTCCTTCGCCATCTCAAAGCAGTACTCGACTGGTCTCGCTCTTCTGTCATAATAAAAGTGAGACTCATTTTTGAGTCGAACCCTGATCCCGAAATCACACAAACCGATAATATCGGTACCGCCATAAGGACTTAAATCTCTCCAAGTGTGAAAATGATATTTAACCTGATAGGTTGGGAAGCATTGCCAACGATAAAATCTACTTTGAGGATTTAGAAGATCGGCTTTATCTCTGTCTCTAATAGAGATATCTCGAGTTATGTCGTCCTCCGATAAAATTCCGTAATCAGTAGTAAGGAGAGCGTAAGGGAATCGTTTGTGGAGTTCTGTAACCTCATGAGAGTCGATCAAAATGGATGAAGAAAAAACAAAAAAAATGTTATTAGTTTTCATTTAAAATCTCGATATTCTTTCGTATGCAGAGGGAACTCGGCTTTTCTTGAGAAAATAAAATTCAATATTATCTTTGTTAGAAAAAAACGAAGCAATGATGTCAGCAATAAGTTCTTTTTGATCTTTGATCGACATTGCCAAGTCTCCAATTTAATTTAGGATATTTCTTAAAATATAAAAAAGTAAGTTCTTATAAGTGCCAGGTTGGAACGAGCATGAAGTATTAAGGGTGCTTATTAACCTAAACCAACTCGACCTCAGCACAAAAATCTTCAAATGATAAAATTTTGAAATCAGGCTCAATGATTCGGCTTTTCTGATCACCTAAGAAAACCTGGTACCACATGGGTATATTGAGTCGTTGCTTCAGGTAGAGTAGTGAGGGCGAGATGTCTGTCGAATTAATTTTGCATTCGACGGCAAAGAGAGGTTTTCTATTTTTAATAACGACAAAATCACACTCTTTGCCGGTTTCATCACGTATGTAGCGCAGCTCAATTCGTTCACCTAAAACGTCTTCTTGGAAGTGGCAATACTTAAGAAGGTGAGATGCCACCATATTTTCAAAGCGAGCACCTAGGTCTTGCACCTGAGACCAATCCCATAAGTAGAGTTTTTGGGCTTTTTTAATAGCTTTAATTTTGGAACTTCCAAATGGAGGAAGTATGTAGCAGTAGTAAAGTGAGTCCAGTATTTGTACCCAGCGACGAACAGTTTTGTCTGATACTTCTAAATCTTCGGCAAGTGATTTGTAGGATAGTGTTGAAGACACTCGTGATTCGAGTGTATCCGCCAAAAGCTCAACCTTGTCGAGGTCACTGACATTTTCTAAATCTCTTAGATCGACTCTTACGATTTTCGCTAATCGCTGTAGGTGCCATCTTTTTAGTTCAATTTTATCCAATCCGACCAGAGGTTCAGGGAATCCTCCGAATTCGAAAAGATTTTTGATATTTTCTTTTCCACCACCCATTTCAGTGAGTGTGTAAGGATGAATACGATAGTAATAGTAGCGTCCAAGCATCGAATCCCCTCCTTTACGAAAGAGATCAAGTCTGGCAGAGCCGGTGACAATGAAGTTGACGGTGTTTTTCCAAGTATCCCAAAGACCTTTAACAAAATTCTGCCAACCTTTTCTCTTATGAATTTCATCTAAGATGATGAGGGGCTGATCCTTGGGCCATAGATTTTTTTGGATGATTTGTCTCGACTCATCATTATCCCAATTGAGGTAGGCCGGATGACCGTCGTGATATCCTGAGATGAATTTTTGAGACAGTGTTGTTTTCCCGATTTGTCTTGGACCCCCGAGAAATACCATTTTTTTATCGAGGTCTTTTCTAATGAGTTTCTCGTAGATTCGATCTGGGAGCATAAGTTTTTCCTTTAAGACGATGTCAAAGTTTTTCGGAGTAAAGGTTATTTTACTTTAAAGTTTTTCGGAGTAAAGGTCACTTTACAGAGAAAAGGAGATCGAAAAAGGAAGTATTTACTCTGTTTCCAGACCGATAAAGTATAAGTCGTCGAATTTAATGGATAATTTTCAGCCTAAATATCAGATATCACCGGTGAAATACTGAAAGTATTGAGTTAACTTCAAATCGTCCCCGTAACGACCAATTAATTGAGGCTCCATGCGTTTATCCCAAGGTTTTTGGCAAACATTAAAAGAAACTCCTAATGATGCGGAAATTCCGTCGCATCAGCTGATGATCCGCGCGGGTCTTATTCATAAGACTGCGGGTGGTCTCTATACTTATCTACCGATGGCTTTTCGCTCGATCAAAAAAATCGAGAAGATCGTTCGCGAAGAGCTCGACCGTATTGGCTGTTATGAAATTCAAATGCCAGTCATTACCCCTGCAGAACTGTGGAAAGAAACTGGCCGTTGGGATGTGATGGGCCCACAAATGTTGCGCATTAAAGACCGCGCTGATCGCGAACTTTGCGTCAGTCCTACCAATGAAGAAACGGTGACAGATGTTTTCCGCAAAACGATTGGCTCTTATAAACAATTGCCGGTTTGTTTGTATCAAATCAATACCAAGTTTCGTGATGAGATTCGCCCACGCTTTGGTCTGTTGCGTGGCCGCGAATTCACTATGAAAGATGGCTATTCATTGCATATGGATAAGGCCTGTCTCGATACGTTTTATGAAAAAATTTACGGCGCCTACATAGCGATCTTTAAGCGCATGGGTCTGGAATTTATCGTCGTGGAAGCTGACGGGGGAGCGATGGCCGGTGGTGGCGCCAAGACGCACGAGTTTCAATTAGTCGCTGATGCCGGGGAAGATACGCTAGTGACTGTTCCAGCAACGGGTTATGCCGCCAATATCGAGAAAGCACCTACTACACGCGCTAACTTGAAAACACTTCCTGCCGCAGATTACACAGAATTTGCGACTCCTAATCAGAAAACTTGCGAAGAAGTCGCCGCTGCTCACGGCTTTGATATCACTCACACACTCAAAGCCCTTGTGATGCAGGTGATTCGTGGGGAAAAAGTGCATTATTATATGGTCATGCTCCTAGGAGATGATCAGCTCAATGAAGTGAAATTCAAAAACGCCATGAGTGCCGACCATGTTCGTCCGGCCCAAGGTGGAGAGTTGGAGAGTTTAGGCTTAGTGAAAGGCTTTATGGGTCCTACGGCCCAAGCGGAAAAACTCTCAATTCTTTATGATGCTTGTGTGGATTTGAATTCTTCATACGTAGTGGGTGCAAATAAAGAAGGCTTCCACGCTAAAGGCTTTGTGCCTTCGCGTGACACAAAGCTTGGTCATAAACAACTCGATCTTCGCCTCGCTAAAGATGGCGATGTGATGAACGGTCAGCCGATTGTGATGAAGAAGGGAATTGAAGTCGGTCACGTTTTCCAGCTCGGTGATAAATACACTAAGAGCATGGGCGTGAAAGTCTTGAATGACCAAGGCAAAGGCATCACTCCTTTAATGGGCTGTTATGGTATTGGGACGACTCGTACTATGGCCGCAGCGATTGAACAAAATCACGATAACGACGGCATCGTTTGGCCGGCCGCGATTGCTCCTTATGATATTTATTTTGGTGTGATCGCCAAATCTGAGGAAACCAAGAAGATTTCTGAGGAAATCTACCAAAGTTTCCTGGCCGCTGGTCTGGAAGTACTTTTTGACGATCGCGGTATGGGCCCAGGCGGGATGTTTAAAGACGCTGATCTCATCGGCTTACCTGTAAGAGTCGTATTAGGTGAACGCGATTTTGCCGCTACTGGTGAAATAGAAATTAAAGTCCGTAAAAACGGCGAAGTGCTCAAAGTGAAGCGCGAGGCGCTCATTGCCACTATTAAAGAGAAACTCCAGAGCTTAGGGAAGTGGGCGTGAACGATCTTATTATTGGTAGTCATTCAATCGCAGCGGCTCTTTTGAACCCCAAGCGTGTTCATATTGAGCTTTTGGCGACAGACGATGGCTGGCAAGAATTAGTGAAGCGTTCAAAACTGGATACGCGTAACCTTCGTATTAAGCCACGTCTGCTTGCCCCTCACGCTCTTCAAGAAGAAGCGCGCATGCTTTATCGCGAGCGCGATCTAGAATTTCAACGTGTACCCGGCAGTGTTGTCCTTATCTCTGAGCCATTGGAAGTTTTTGATCCAGGATGGTTGCGCACTAAGATTGAATCAACACCAAAGTTGCGTATTCTGGCACTCGATCAAGTCTCTGACGTCAATAACGGCGCTGCGATTCTCCGCACGGCGAGTTTTTTTGGCGTCGACGTGGTGGTTCTCCCTCAGGAAAAATCTTTCGGTATGTCGCCGGCTTTTTATCGAATTGCCTCTGGCGCAACCGAGTTTCTAACGATTGTTCGTTCGGCTCATCTCACCCGTACTTTAACAATGATGAAAGAAGTCGGCGTTGAAGTTTGGGGCTTGTCGGAACATTCGGCCAGCCCGTTAACTAATGAAGACCTGGCTCAGCCTAAAATATGTTTAGTGCTAGGCTCCGAAGACGATGGTTTATCAAATAGTGTGATGCGCACTGTGTCCAAGACGTTATCACTCACATCTCAGGGTGCAATTAAGTCCTTGAACGTCTCAGCGGCAGCAACTCTTGCTCTGCAGCTCTGCTTTCCCCAGCGATCCTCGTAGTTTGTCCTTGCAAACGTACAGGACCACCATTATAAATTTGGAACTCATTTAGATAAAACTGTTTGAGATGTGCTGCTCTAGCTCAGTTGGTAGAGCAACTGATTTGTAATCAGTAGGTCGCAGGTTCGACTCCTGTGAGCAGCTCCATTGTGGCGTGATTCCCGAGTGGCTAAAGGGAGCAGACTGTAAATCTGCCGGCGTCAGCCTTCGGTGGTTCGAATCCACCTCGCGCCACCATTTTTTTTGTTTGCGGGTGTAGCTCAGTTGGTAGAGCGCCAGCCTTCCAAGCTGGAAGTCGAGAGTTCGAGCCTCTTCGCCCGCTCCATTATTTCGGTAGTTTGAAAGTTGTTTTTGGCTCGCGTGGCTCAGTGGTAGAGCACTTCCTTGGTAAGGAAGAGGTCGCGGGTTCGATCCTCGCCGCGAGCTCCATCTTTCAAATTCTCGCGGTAGTAAAATTTTATTGTCAGTGGAAGGGTCCTGAAGCATACTCTGGACGCTTGCATTTACAGATTAATAACGCTTGTTTCTGGAACTTCTTGAAGGAGACCATTCATGGCTAAGGAAAAATTCGACCGTAGTAAGCCGCACGTCAATATCGGCACCATTGGTCACGTTGACCACGGTAAAACAACATTGACTGCTGCTATCACAATGACGATGGCAAAAAAGTATGGCGGCGCTGCTAAGTCTTATGCAGACATCGATTCTGCTCCAGAAGAGAAAGCCCGCGGTATTACCATCAACACAGCTCACGTTGAGTACGCGACGGCTAACCGTCACTACGCACACGTTGACTGCCCAGGACACGCTGACTATGTGAAGAACATGATCACGGGTGCTGCTCAGATGGACGGAGCTATTCTCGTAGTTGCAGCGACTGACGGCCCAATGCCTCAGACTCGTGAGCACATCCTCTTGGCTCGCCAAGTAGGTGTTCCTGCTCTCGTTGTATTCATGAACAAGATCGACATTGCTGACCCAGAGTTGGCCGATCTCGTTGAGATGGAAGTTCGTGAACTTCTTTCTAAGTACAACTTCCCTGGTGACGATATTCCAATAGTCAAAGGTTCAGCTCTTGCTGCTGTTGAAGGCACAAACGCTGAATTGGGCGAAAACGCTATCGTAAAACTCATGGACGAAGTTGACCGTTATATCCCAACTCCTACTCGTGACGTTGATAAGTCGTTCTTGATGCCGGTTGAAGACGTATTCTCGATCTCTGGTCGTGGTACTGTTGTAACTGGTCGTATCGAGCGCGGTATCGTTAAGGTTGGCGAAGAAATCGAAATCATCGGTATCCGCGACACAACTAAGACTACTGTTACAGGTATCGAAATGTTCCGTAAGCTTCTTGACGAAGGTCAAGCAGGTGACAACGCCGGTATCCTTCTCCGTGGTACTAAGCGTGAAGACGTTGAGCGCGGTCAGTGTTTGGTTAAGCCGGGCACAGTTAAGCCTCACACTAAATTCCGTTGTGAAGTGTATATCCTCACTAAAGATGAGGGTGGTCGTCACACTCCAATCTTCAAAGGCTACCGTCCACAGTTCTACTTCCGTACAACTGACGTGACTGGTGCAATTACTTTGAACGATGGTGTTGAAATGATCATGCCAGGTGATAACACTTCTTTCGGTGTTGAATTGATTGCTCCAGTAGCGATGGAAAAAGGTCTCCGCTTCGCGATTCGCGAAGGTGGCCGTACGATCGGTGCCGGTACAGTTTCTGACATCATTGCTTAAGTTTTGATCCCAAAGGCCAACCGGGGAAACCTGGTTGGCTTTTTTTTTGTCCCGGGTGAATAGCTCTAATGGTTAGAGCGAGTGATTCCAAATCACTAGGTTGGGGGTTCGAGTCCCTCTTCACCCGCCAACCACAATGACGCGCAAGGTTGTGAAATCTGATGTGGACAAACCCGTCGATTTTTCATAATTGTTGTGCACTTTGCATTAATTGAGGGATTTCCCATGTCAGTGACTTCGAATTCTGAAGGCAAGAAGTGGATTCAGGCCAGTCTAGCCGTCACATGTATTTTTGTTGGCTACATTATCATTTCATTTTTTGAAACGATGTCGGAGTGGTTCGCACTCGAAGCGAAAGTTCCATATTACTTTGTGATTACTCAAGCTCTCGGTGTGGTTGTTGGATTAACAACTTACATCGCAGTTCTTCGTAATCCGATATCTTCAGAATTTCTTGCAAATGTTTATCAAGAATTAATTAAAGTTGTTTGGCCTGACCGCAGTCAGACATGGAAGTACACCGTTCTTATTATGATTGGTGTAACGATCATGGGTTTCGTTTTCGGATTTTTCGATTTCGGTGCCAATTTCTTGTTGGGTCTTATTAATAAGTAAGTGAGAGTTTCATGACTGATCAAGTTCAAAGCGAAGAAAAAAAACTCGCCGCAGGTGATACTCCAGATTTCAAATGGTATGTCGCCCACGTGTTGAGTGGTTTCGAAAACCGTGTAACGAAAACACTTAAAGAGCGTATCGTTAACCACAGTATGACTGAATACTTTGCGGACATTCTTGTCCCTGAGGAAAGTGTTATTGCCAACGTGAACGGTAAGAAGCGCACCATGAAGAAGAAATTCTTCCCAGGCTACATCATCATCAAGATGGTGATGAATGATAAGACCTGGCACTTGGTGAAAGACACCGACAAAATCACCGGCTTTATTGGCGGTACGAAAGATAAGCCAATGCCTATTTCTGATGAAGAGGCAGCCAGCTTAACTAACAGCATGGCCGATGGATTCAAGCGCACTCGTTCTGTTGCAAACTTCTCTGAAGGCGACAGCGTGAAAGTGATCGAAGGACCATTCGCATCGTTTGTGGGTGTGGTTGAAGCGATCAGTGAGAAAGGTAAAGTGAAGGTTCAAGTTTCGATCTTCGGTCGTCCGACCCCAGTCGAGCTCGAATTCTCACAAGTTGAAAAAGTAAATTAATTAACTAACGGGAGACACCACTGTAGGTGTCGCTAGTACCGAGGAGAAACTATGGCCAAGAAAGTAGTTGGTTTCATCAAGTTGCAGATTCCAGGCGGAAAAGCCAACCCGTCTCCACCAATCGGCCCAGCGTTGGGTCAGAAAGGTGTGAACATTATGGAATTCTGTAAAGCATTCAATGCACGTACGCAGAAAGACAACGGTGTAACTCTTCCGACGATCATCACTGTTTACTCTGACCGTACCTTCACCTTCATTACGAAGACCCCACCGGTCACGTACTTGGTGAAAGACAAGCTTAAGCTCGAGTCTGGTTCTAAAAAACCAGGTCACGAAGTTGCGGGCACGGTACAAGAGAAAGTTGTTGAAGACGTAGCTAAAGTGAAAATGCCGGACATCACGGCTGCTTCAATGGACGCTGCAAAACGTACAGTTGAGGGTTCAGTCCGTTCGATGGGCTTGAAACTCGCTTACAAAGAATTCACCAAGTAATTAACGGGAGATCTCGTAAGAGGTCGTTTGAACCGGAAGGAATAAAAAATGAAAAAACCATCACGCAAATACGTAGATGCAGCCAAAAAAGTTGAGCGCACAAAGCTTTACACTGTCGCTGAAGCCGTAAAATTGCTTAAGACTGTTACATACGCAAAATTCGACGAAACGGTTGATCTTGCTTTCCGTTTGGGTGTTGACCCTCGCCACGCTGACCAAATGGTACGCGGCGCGATCGTTATGCCTGCCGGTACAGGTAAAAAGACAACTGTAGTTGTGATCACTGCTGGTGAGAAAATCACTGAAGCAGAGAAAGCAGGCGCAGACATCGTTGGTGGCGAAGACATCATCAACAAAATCGCTGGCGGCTGGATGGAATTCGATCGCGTAATCGCAACTCCAGATATGATGGGTAAGATCGGTAAGATCGCTCGTATCTTGGGTCCTCGCGGTCTTATGCCAAACCCAAAGCTTGGCACAGTTACCAACGAAATCGAGAAAGCTGTTAAAGAACAGAAAGCCGGTAAAGTTGAGTACCGTACAGACAAGAACGGTATCGTTCATGTTCCAATCGGCAAAAAGTCGTTCACTGAAGAGCAAC
>JBIKNE010000049.1:0-9002 GCA_044358855.1 Bacteriovoracaceae bacterium
AGTAGGCGCGCTAGAGCTGCATCATCTCTAGGAAGCTCTTTTGGTAGTGTTTGATAGAGCTCACGATAAAAAGGTGATTTCTCACGCACAAAATTGACCAGCTCGAAAAGTTTCATGAGCGCCTCTCATCTATTACATGAATGAGCTTACCGCTCCCAGCGACACGCTTCATGGCCTCAACACTGACTCTCTTAACATTCCACTTCAACACGCGATCAATCACAACGGCTTCATGAAAATCGGGTTCATTTTCGATAAGTGCTTTGCCGATAATTTCATCACTGGGTGCCAGTTTCTCGTCCATCACAAAAACAATTTCTTCTGGAGCCGCTGGCGTTGCTGGAGCATTAAGAATCATCTGCATCTCACCGGCATAATGAGTTACATCAGCTAGAATTTTTGCCAGTCGTGCGTAGTTAAAAAACGATGCTCCGATTCGAACGACATCGCCATGTCGCCCCATCAATTCAAGTTTTAATCCTGGGCGGCCACAAGCGCAGCCATCGGGAAGCAATCTAACAAGATCGCCAAGATCATAGCGCTCAATATGCTGACCTTCACGCATATGAGTGGTAACTAATAAACGACCCATCTCGCCAGTTTTGACGGGAACATCGCGCTCGAGTTCGACCACTTCAAATGAGTGCGAGTCGGTATGCATATGATGAACTGAGCCTGAAGTATGAAGACACTGATAACCAATCGGGCCTGCATCAACACTTCCATAGGCCGCTGACTTAATCAGTTCAACACCGTAGACTTTCATCAAATGCTCTTTCTGCGCCTCTTGGAAATGCTCACCACCGTAGAATATTTTTTTGATTAAACGATGTTTTTTAAAAAGTGCATCGTTTGCCGAGAAGAGTTGTACTAGATAAGAAGGCATACCCAGAAGCGTATCCACTTTATGAGTGATAATCGATTCACCTACAGCCACATGATCCGGCAGTGCCGCCATCGGAAACTGCGTGGCCTTAAGACTTTCTAGAATTGTGAAGAAGCTAATGAAGCCACCGTAAAGACCGCCACCAAAGAAGAGATTCATAGCGCGATCACGAGTGGGTTCAAATCCGGCCGCCATTAAACCAAAACCGGCGAGCTTCATTTGTGAGTGATAGTCTGCATAGGTAAAACGCGAGAATTTCGGATCACCTGAACTGCCACCGCTTCTAAAGGTCAGAGGTGCCAATTCTGAATCGATCTCCATCGCTTGAAAATCGGCTTTCTGCATAATCTTGCCCGAAAAGTGCGTGACACCTTTTGGAGAGAGTTCCGTGACACCTTTTGGAGAGAGTTCGTCGAGGCGGCCGATAGATTTAAATTCGTTGTTACCACGCAAAGAAATTCGACGAGCATAGCGCGTGAGAGCGTACACACCGTCATGAGGTTCTCCTTCATAGGATCCCATCATTGAACCCATCGGAGTGACTCGTAGAACACCGGCAGTTGTCATCAAGCGATTAAGCTCATTAATGTCTTGAGCCGAGGCGGCCACTCCGGCGGTTTGCAAATAGCGCCGTAGAGGTCTGAGTGTTGCGATAATTTCAGTACGCTTAATTTTCTTGAGCCATAAGCTGCGATACAGAGGCGAAGGACGTAACGATGATTTCGGATCAATCAAAACTCTCCACCCCTCACCTTTGATAACATCACCTTGATTAAGGGCACGCTTCAATTCTTGCATGCGAGTCACCACGGTGATCTCGGAAGTTTCCGCTGTATCAGGAGTTCGTCCTGGAATATCCGCACTCAATTTTTCAAAAGCTGCAGCTAATTTTTTTGCAAAAATCATCAAGGCTTCGTCGCTCTCAGTTTCCAAATAAACACATTGAGGTGCCGAACAAGCTTGTTGATCGCCATCACACACTTCGCGCACCAGAGCTTCAATCTCGTGAGTTTGGGTGTGAGCTTCGGTGAAGTAGGCAAAAGAAATTTTTGGCCCCCAATCAATAAAGCGCGCACCTTCAGGTGTCAGCTCTTTCAACCCACGGATGGCCTCTTCTCCACCCCAGGCAGCCACGCCATCGGCGTGCGATAACATGGCCTTCATTTGCTCTTTGTCTTTTGAGGAAATTTTCGCTGAGATCAAACGAGTTTTTAAAACTCCCGTGGGCTCGAGTTCTCCTAAACGCTTTAAACACTCCGTAGCAAACTCACTATCAGTGGATGAAAGTTTGAGGATATTAAGGTTACCGGCAAGAAGTCCTTCGACTACACTTAAAAATCCTACCGTCCAAGCATTGGCAGGAGTGACATGCACGAGGACACCCAAGGGCGCCCAGCCTTCAAAAACTTCTTGCGTGAAGTCCGCACGCTCAAGGGCAAAGGGATTTTCCGTTCCCAATTCGCGTGCCAATTTTTTCTTCAGGAGTGCTGGTTTTAAAAACTCCTTGATCCCTTCCATGCCCTCAATTATTTCGTGTTGAGGTACACCATGTAGAGCAAGAAGTGTTTCCATCTTTTTGCGGAAAGCGGAGCCTTGAGAAAACTCATCACTCATGAGCTGCAGGGCCTTTAACAATTGCCCCATGCTGAGATTAAGGGATAGAGAATGATTTATTTGGTTTGTGAGGTCATGCCACATCTAAGACCTCCCCAAGATTTCTGCTGCCGCGATGGCACAGGATTTATTCTGTGTCGTTCCTGCTCTTCCCATTAATCGAAAGTACGGTCGCTCATTACCACAAGGACATTTGTCGTGAAGAGAAGCGAGGTCTCCCATCGTGACAGCATGAGCTGGCATCGAAGTCATGTAAGGAGAAACAAATGACAAGAACCCTACTTGGTTTTTTTCGATGGGTTTGAGTGTGTGAATGTCACGGATGATAACTTCTGACCACACGGGAACATGAAACTCATGATGAGCACACTCCACATAGGGAATACAATGCTCCACTGAACCAAAACCATCACGCAGACGCGCGTCTGGGATGCCTAATAATTTGGTGGTGCGCGCGTAGAGATCTTTTTTGGGAATGGCCTTTGAGGCCTTGCCTTTCCAGCCTCCACCCAAAAAGACTAATGAGTCTGGATGAAGCTTGAGAGAAATTCCTAAATGCTCCATGCGCTCAAGCGTTTCATTTAAAAATGCTGGAAAACCAAACAGTCGAACAGGAAGTCCTGATTTTTCAAATCGTTTTAAGGCAGCGAGTACTCCAGCGAAATCAAAACTATGTGTGCCATCGCCTTGCATCTTAAGTGCGATCGCTACTTCTTCAGCAGGTGCATACTTACATAGATAGTGATCAGTATAAGCTGTGCCAAGTTTTGAGCCCTCTTCGGTCTCATAGGTATAGAGGAGATAATTAACTTTTTGATTGGGAGTGACCCACCCATAATGCTCAAAAATACGATCAAGCATGCCTTGTGGAGCGCGGATACTCCAATCATCAAAGAACACTTGGGACTTCTGGCCAGTGGTGCCTGACGATGTAAGATGAAGAGCGACTTGCTCTTGAGGAACTGAGAGTACTTCAAACTCTTTAAAAAAATGCGCTAGCACGCTCGGTACTGTGCTTAAGTCTTTTATGGTTTTGAGATTATTTGGTGAGAATTTTTCTTGGGTCGAGAGCGCGCGATAAAATGGGCAGTTCTCCACATGCCAAGCACTGACTTCACGCATGGCCTTCATGAACAGTTCATCGTCACGCAACTCGTAAGGAGAAGTGACATCACACATCTGCTGCACGTGAGCGAGAAGATTTGCATCAGGCACGACAACACTAGACGTAGTCATTAAACACCTCAAGGGTATCTAGATGCATCTGCTTCCATAGTTCAACATACTGATCCATATACGGTTTGAAGTGACTGTTAATCGTCATACCGCGGAAGTTGAGCGGTTCAACTGTACGACTCATCACTACGAAGTCCATCGGAACTCCATCTCGTGTCATCATCGCTGGGTAAATGGCGGAAGGAAGAAACTGTGATTGAATCAGAACTTCTATCGAATCAATATGTTCAGCACCAATCAAAACTTCGATATATGTCACACCTTGTTCACGCAATTGTCGCATAAGTGAGCGGAAGACTCCGCGCAATTCATAAACGGGATTACCGAAGTTCACAATCGCGCAGTAACCATCTCCCTTAGAGAGATGCGCCCAAATCTGAGTCTCTCCATCTTCTGATTCAATCAGAGTATTGGGATGATGAAACGGATAGAAGCGATCATAAGGGTCAGTGAACGTTTTGAAAAATTGGCGCTTCACATGATTGGGAGCAATGATGCATTCAAACTTCACATCAAGTTTATCATTGGTGGTCATCGGCATCGGTGGATCAAAAGTGACTGATGCCATAGGAAATTTTCTTTCATGCAATTCATTATTGAGAACAGCATAGATCGGAGCCAGCTTGCCATGAGTGCGCAATGGCGGACGCTTCTCTAGTACTCCGGGACGAAACTTCGCAAATAGCGTGAAAGTTTCATAATCAGCAAGTTTATGAGCATTAGGAAAAATCCCCAGCGGGATAAAACCTGATTTTATAAAAATTAATTGTGGGCCCATGGCAACTGTTCTAACAGTTGTGTACATCGAATCAACAATGCCTTCGTTTAAGAGCGCTTCAACTTGCGGTCGAATCATCTTGGTTGCAAGTCCATGACCTTGATAAGCAACTCTTACGACGGCTGCAGAAACTTTACCCACTCGATCAGCACGATCGAGTTCAAATACTACCGAGCCAGCTAATTTATTTTTTTCTGTGTCACGAGCAACTAACCATACATAGGCCTCTGACTGAATAACTTGTGCCATCAAGTTACGATCAGTGCCGTACTTAACGGGGTAAGATGGCCCGTAGATTTCGAAGTAGAGTTTTAACAGATCGTCGACATCGTCGAGACGAGCTTTTTTAATTATTAGGGCCATGGCCCCTCCTGATTTTTGATCAATCCGAATATAACCCTGAGGGGGCTTAAGTAGTTAAGATCGGGTATTTTTTCCACAGGAGCTAGACTCTAAAACCCTTAAGCACTAAGCCCTCTTATGGCCCGAACTCCCAAAGCATCCCCTGAACTCCCGTTAGGACTGATTTATCAGCCACTTTTTCTCACACGTGAGCAAAGGGCCGAGCTTTTAAAGTGGATTGGGACGCTTCATCCCCTCTGGGAAATGCGCTTTTCCGAGCACAACCCCCCTCCTGAAGGAGATAAGCAGCGCCGACTTTTGCGACCTGTTTATTGGTTAGGGAATTGGCAATTTGCTTGCCTAGATTATTACCACCCACCGGAAGGGATTCAGCACCGTTGCGTTCGCGCCGAAGCCTATCCCAAACTTTTGGCGGATATCGTGGATCGCATTGAATTTATCGCCAAAAAAAGATTTCCCAAAAATTTTGTTCCTGAAAAATGGCGCTTAAATACCTGTCTGATCAATTTCTACGGAAGCGAGTTTTCAGAGGGAAAATGGGTCGATAATGCTCGTGTTGGTGAGCATAAAGATTTTGAACCAGGTCCGGTGGGCTCACTCTCTTTAGGGGATCGTGCTTTCTTTCAGTTCGTTGAAGGTAAATCAACTTTAGGAAAACGAAACGAAGTTCTCTCGCAGTGGTTAGAGGATTGTTCGTTGCAAATTTTTGGCGGAGATCGGTGGAAGAAGCAAACCTTTCATCGAGTGCAACGAGTGGAAGACAAACGTGGTGAACTCCTAGGCCCTCCTATTGAAGGCTTTCGCACTCGTCGTATAAACTTCACTTTCCGCTATGTTCCCGAGGAGCACATCCTCCCTTGGCGAGATTTCCCGAAGGATTTAAAGGCCGACACCCTTCCCTATATGCAAAGCCTTGCTGCTAACTCGTCGTTTTTCCGTTCAGCGCTCCTATAGAGGCATACCAAAACACTCAAGTTATTTCTTATTCCTGACGATAACAGTCATGAATAAACAGGAATGCAGAGGGGTTTGGGGGAGTGAAAAAGCTCATCACTATAGGCCTATTGAGTCTCGCTTTGGGTACGGCTAAGGCTAGCGAGATTGATTGGCTCGCGACTCAAATGCGTCCACTGGACAGCAATGCCAGTCTCATTCAAAGTTATCAAAATTTTCCTCGCTCTTATATCTATGATCAGGCGTTAGCAATTATCGCTTTCACTGAAGCCAAAAAATTTAAAGAAGCCAAGAGACTCATTCTGGCACTTGAGAAATTACAACTTAAAGACGGTAGTTGGTATTTTTCTTATAACCTTGATGGCTCAAGTCCACATCCAACTGAAGGTGATATGCGACCGCATGGTGCGATTGCCTGGGTAGGTTTGGCGCTACTGACGTATCAGAAAAAAACCGACGATCCACGCTTTGCACCTGTGTGGAATAAGGCACTCAACTATCTCTCTCTGTATTTACGAAAAGTTCCCTATCTTGAAGGAGAGGGACTTATATTCTCGTCAGTTGATAATGCCAAAACGTCTTGGAATGAAACTGAAATTGTGGCCCTCGAACATACACTTGATGTTTATGCTACCTATCGCTTAGCTTATCAATTAACAGGTTCCAAGCGATGGCAGGAAAAGAAAAATACTGTAGAAAATTTTGTCTTAGGGATGTGGGATAAAGAAAATGGTCACTTCTGGCCTGGAGTAAATATCCATACCGGGAAAATTAATCGCCAAGAGTTCTATTTAGATAATCAATCTTGGAGTGCCTTGGCCTTTGTGGGTCATCCTGAAAGAGAAAAATTTAAACAATCGTTACTCGCTTCCTGTCGTTTAACAACAACAGAAGGCAAGCATATTGGTTTTAGTGAGAGTCGATCTCCTGCTAGTACCCAAGACTTCATCTGGTCTGAGGGCACCGCTGGAAAAGCGCTGGCCCTCTCTCTCTATGGACAAAGCTGTGAAAACACATCCACCGCAAGTTATCTCAATACACTGACTTCAATGAGCGTAAAGGGTGGCGTGCGCTATATTAACAAGCCTCAGGTGGTGGATTTCTCGAATGCACCCAGTGTGGCCGGTACTGTTTGGACGTGGTTTCTGAGACATAAGCTCAATCCTTTTGGTGTGTAAATAGTCGTGAACCCACCCATTTCATTCTGATTTGTGGCATCGTGCCCGCCTATGAAGTTCTTAGTTTTAATTCTAACCATGATGCTTTCCGTGGCATGGGCCGAAGATAAAAAGTCTCCTGCCTACCCAGTGAAGAACTTTAAGTTCATAACTGATCAAGAATTTGAAGAAGTCGTCATTCGATCTACTCAGAAAATCATGGTGGTATTTTCTGACGGCACTTGTCTCTGGAATTCACTTCCTATGAGAACTTGTTTCACCTTTGAACGAAAACTCGATGCGGAAGTAGCGACGCTAAGTAAGCGTGGTTGGAAGATAGTAGGCTTTGATATTGGCTTTAGACATTTGGACTATCTTGCTCTCTACAACATCAAATTAAGACCAACCGTTGTGCTATTTGAAAGAGGTCTTCAATTAACTCGTGTCGAGCCTGAATTCTTTCACCAAGAATCGGCCAGATTAATTTTATGGCAAGAAGATATGATCAATCAGTTGCATATGTTCACTAAGAACTATCAACCCTCTCCTAGCTCAAGAAGACGTTTCTCAAACTGAGCAAACAATTCGTCGTGCTTTAGTGTTTCTTCCGTCAAATTCTCAAAATCTTGATCAATATTTTTTCTCAAGACTCCCAGCTCTTTTGACAGAGAAGCCACATCGCCTTTGCCTTCAATCAAATGATTCTCGATCTCATTGGCTCGTTTTTCAGACTTATCAATCGTCTGTTCAAGCAGTTCGATTTTTTTCTTCAACGGTGAAAGCGTGCGTGAGCGCTCTTGAATAATTTCCGAACGCATGCGTTTGATCTCATTTCGATCACGCTTTACTGGCTGAACGATACGAGGTGCATCTTCATCACCCCAGCCACCACGTTTTAAGAAGTCTTCGTAACTTCCTAGCACCCATTCAGCACGATCATCGTTAAAGACAATCAGGCGCTGTGCGAGTTCGCTAACGAAAGCTTCTGAGTGGGTGACCACGATGACGGCACCGGGATATACTTTTAGTTCTTCTAAAAGCGCTTGCACAGACTCTTGATCTAAGTGGTTTGAAGGCTCATCCAAGAGAAGAAGATTGGTAGGCCTGGCCAGGATTTTTCCCAATAGAACACGCGAGCGCTCTCCACCTGAAAGCACAGAGATTTTCTTTTTAGCGAGATCTCCCTGAAACATCATGACACCACAGATACTGCGCACGCGCTGGAGCGGAAGATCAGGATTGGCCGCCATGATTTCTTCTTCAATGGTGTGATTGAGATGAAGACGTTGAATATTCGTTTGCCCGAAATGGCCTAATAATAACGAAGGATGACTTCTTCGATTTCCTGTCCAAGGGGTTAACTCTCCAGCCAGCACGTTGAGTAGTGTTGATTTACCTTTACCGTTTTTACCAATCACCGCGACTTTATCACCTCGCTGAATGGCAAAGGAGAGATCACGAAATAGCGGTTTACCTTCTTCCCAACCGAAACTTAAATCATTCACTTCCAAGATGACTTTGCCCGGACATTCTTGATGATTAAAACTGAAATCAAGATTTTCAACTCGTGCGAGCTCCGAGAGTTCAGGCATTTTCTCAAGCATCTTAACTCGAGATTGCGCCTGAGCCGCTTTACTGGCCTTCGCTTTAAAGCGGTCGACAAAGTCTTCCAGCTCTTTACGCTTCTTTTCTTGATTGGCACGCGTCTTCTCATAGACGTCTTCTTCGTCAGCGAGTTTTTGATAAAACTTATCTGTGCCACCGGGAACCTTTACTAATTTTTGGCGCCAGAGTCCCATGGTATGAGTCGTAACCGAATCCATAAAACCACGATCGTGGGTGATCAGAATTAATTCACCACGAAAGTTTCGCAAAAAACCGCTGAGCCAGCGCATACCTACGATATCCAGATAGTTGGTCGGCTCATCTAAGAAGAGGCAATCAGGATCTTGTAAGAGCACTTTGGTGAGATTTAAACGGATCTGCATACCACCAGAGAATTCACCGGGAGGAC
>JBIKNE010000187.1:0-5183 GCA_044358855.1 Bacteriovoracaceae bacterium
GATGATTGATCTTCAGAGCAAAAATACTGACGTGAAGCGCGCCGCTTTGAAAGAATTAGATAAAAAAGAATATCAAAACAATAACGAGATAATTGAACCCCTTTTGCAGCTTATCTTGCGCGATCAAGATTTTATCCTACAAGACAAAGCTGCCAACATTTTAATTCAGCATAAATCACCTACAGCAGTGAATGGCCTGGTTAATATCTTGCAAACACCTGCCGCTGGCAATGGCCACGATTCAGCTGCTTACGGATTAAGTCGCTCTAAAAATCCTCGCGCCGTCGAACCGCTTTTAGCCGCCATCAATCATCGCTCTGATCGGGTCAGAAAATATGCGGTTGATGGACTTACTGATTCAGTAAAAAAAGATCAACGTATTGCCGATGCTATTTTTAAGCGTGCCACTGGCGATGATGATTTTATTGTTCGCAGCTATGCCGCTCGTGCTGTCGCTCAAAACGGTAACAATCAAATGATTGATAGAATGATCGCGACACTTAGTGATCCAAAGGTCATCGGGCGCGGTGAAATTGCTGAGGCACTAGGTAATGCCGAAAAAACAGCGGCAATTCCGGCCCTGATCGAATTGATGAAATCAAACAATACAGACTTGCAAAAAAATGCGGTGAAGGGATTGATCAACTTTAAGGACGAGCGTTTGGTACAGCCGATGCTTGATCTTGTTCGTAAACCGAAAGCAGATATGATTGCTCGCGAATATTCAATCAGACACCTTGCAGACATGGGCGATGTTCGTGCCAACTCATTGTTCTTAGAAATTGTCACAAATGCAAAAGAGCGTGAAACAGTTAAGCAATATGCTATCGAAGGATTGGGGAAAACCGGTGGTATCGAAGCTCTTCATCCTTTAATTGGATTTTTGGGCTCAGAAAACAAATACACTCGACGTGATGCTTTGAAGTCGATTCAACTTATTCTGGCCAAGAATCCAACCCTGCAGGCCCGTATGCAGGAGACGCTTCAGTGTTTACCGCAAATCTCTCAGAGAAACTCTGCAGGTGAATCAGAAGTAATGTATTTCTTTAATATCATCTTCTTTGGTGGCTTGCCGCTTCTGACGGCAACAAGCGCTGCCCAGTCGAATCAAATCGACCCGGTTTCACCCGAGCTCATCAAGGCCTTGCAAGATTTGTTGGCCACAAAGATGGGCTAGATAGAACACTTCTGCTTAGCAGCAAAAGTGCGTATTGAGATTGGTAAATCGTTACCCCCATGCTGTAATAATCCCTCATTTTGTCAGTGAGGGACTATGGATCCAGAGCTATTAGATTGGGCGCTCATGTTGGGCCGTTGGGTGCATATTACCGTCGGTGTGACATGGATTGGCACCAGTATCTTTTTTATGTGGATGGATCGCTCCTTCATTAAAAATCCTGAGAGTACACGTCCTGGCCATGTTGGTGATTTATGGATGGTCCACGGTGGTGGTTTCTATCACGTCGAAAAACTTTTGATGGGACCGACTAAAGTTCCTAAAGAACTCCATTGGTTTAAGTGGGAATCTTACTGGACGTGGATGAGCGGGATGTTTCTCGTGGTAATGTATTTCTACACCGATAACGGCGGTTATCTTTTAGGTAACTTTGATCACAGCCTCACTTACTGGCCGGCCATTGGATTGAGTCTCTTTTCCATTTTTGGCTCATGGATTTTTTACGATAATATTTGGGAGCTCTCAAGCATTCGTAAAAATCCTATTGTGGGACACATCCTCACGATTGTGTGGTTTATGGTGATGACTTATGTGCTTTGCTATTATCTAGGCTCACGTGCTGCTTATATTCATATCGGTGGCATGCTCGGCACCTGGATGACGGCGAACGTTTTCATGCGCATTATTCCACGTCAGCTTCTGATGGTGGAAGCATCGTCGCGAGGTGAGCCAGTCAATCAAGAGTGGGGTAAGAACGCTAAGAATCGTTCGACTCATAATACTTATTTCACCTTGCCAGTTATTTTCATCATGCTCTCGAATCATTTTCCTAATGTGTATGATCATCCCTATAACTGGGCGATCCTGTTAGCGATAAGCGCGGCAGGAGCTTCGATTCGTGAGTACTTTGTTGTGCGTTTGCAGAAACCGACGCGCGCACTCTGCTTTGGTATCTTTGGAGCACTGACACTTATTGCGCTCTCTTATCTCACCCGCGCCTCATTGGTTGTTTAAGGAGATTTTATGATTAGTACTCATATTTTAGATACAGGTCTTGGTCTTGCGGCTGCCAATGTTGCCATTACTCTTGAAAAGAAAGAGGGAAGTGAGTGGATTAAAATTGGCTCGGGAGCTACCAACACGGATGGCCGTTTGAGTTTTGATATCGCCAAAGTGGCCGGTGACTATCGCCTCAACTTTGCCATAGAAGATTATTTTAAAGGGCGTGAAAGTTTTTTCCTCAACACACCAGTCACATTTCGTATTACCAATACTGAGCGCAAGTATCATGTCCCGCTGTTATTAAATGCCTATGGCTATTCGACTTATCGAGGCACCTGAATGGAATACTATCAAGACTATCTCTCGCCCGAGATGTATCAGCATCTCAAAAAAACTGCGACGCCTGTTGCGGGAATTGCCGGACTTACGCAATTAGGGGAGAACCGTGGTCTTGAAACGCCAGAGGCCTTGAAGTTTTTAGTCGAGCTCTATCAAACGCTGGCGCCAGAATTAGCAAGCGTTCTCAAACGCCGGACACTTGATCGCTCCTTCATTGATCAACGGGTCGCCGCTCTCTATGAATTTAATCAGAAAGAAGGCGTGGATTATCTCTCCGTTAATTATCAAACCATCTTAGGACTGGAAGATGGCGAAGGAAGAATTGTCGTCGGTCCTAAGCGTGCTGATTATGTAAAGAAAGGCGGCCAACCGATTGCTCCTTTGCCTGAGTATTTAACCGGCGCCCATGTCACTTTGTTTGGACCTCCTGATAGCGCTAAGCTCGCTATCAATGCCATGAATGCTTATCACCGTCAGTTGCCAGGGGAACCCGCGATTGTTGGTGAATTACTTTCACGCTCAAAAAATAATCCGATGTGGGGAGCTGATGACGAAGATTCAAAAACACCACTGCGCTCGGATCTCGTTTCGGCCGGAGTAAACCTGACAGGTTGTTTTACGGGACGTTTATCAGAAGTTGATGAGCGCACAGGAAAAGTTTATAAGATCAATTCACAGAATCAGGCATTGCCTTTAAAGCGTTTCCCAGGTTTGGCGCTGCCGAGTTTCTTTTTATTTTTTAATGATCAACCCATTCCCTTGCACCTCTATGACTTTGCCTTGCACTTCTTTCATCATATTCATAATCCGCGCGCTTTAGTTTTCTATGTTCCGAAACTCGAAAATGAAGAAGAGGCGCGCTATATCCGTTTGATGATGGAGACCGCTGAGAAAATGGCGCAAAAGATTGATCCTAAATACAAAATGGGAACAATCCGTTTAATGATCGTCTTAGAAAATCCTCGAGCGATTTTTCGCGCTCATGAGATTATGGATGAACTCTATCCTTTTTTCGTTGGAGCATCGCTGGGCTGGCATGATTACCTGGCTTCCACTGCACGACTTTTTAAAGAAGACGGCAATTATCGCATTCCTGTGAAGGCCGATCCTAATATCGTTATTAAATACATTAAGGCTTCGCACCGCTTGCTCGCTGATGTGGTGGGGCCGCGTGGCGGGATTAAAGTCGGTGGCATGTACGGGATTTTGCCGGTGGGCAGTGATATCAAGAGCGATTCATTTCAAATCACCCTCAAAGGTTATTTCAAAGACGTCATCACACAAATGAAGCGGGATCTGACAGGCTTCTGGGTCGCCCATCCAGACTTCGTACGTTTGGGAATTGCCATGGTGGAAGCTTGGAAGGACTACCAATCTGGACAAAAGAGCTCTCTCAAAACGCTCGTCGATGAGTTGCTATCCCCTAAATACGCGAGCGAGATTTGGACGTTTATCGAAGGTTCAGACATTGAAGGCCTTGATCTCGATGATCCGCTTTATGCTCGCTCACTGATTGTCGCCGATGTACGCGAATCAAATTATATTGCTAACAATCATCCTGATGAAGTGCGCTACAATGTCTTCCAATGTCTGCAGTATCTTGCCGATTGGTTAACCGGCAGTGGATGTGTCGCTCTTCCTGCTCAAATTGAAAATGTGGCAGTCCGAGTGATGGATGACCTGGCCACCACTGAGAGAAGCCGCTGGGAAGTTTGGCATGAGATTCGTCACGGCCGCTTCCAACTTGAAGATCTCATTCAAATTGCCTTCGAAGAGATGACATTTATTCGTAAAGACCTCTCTGACGAAAAAAAGATCGTGCAAGTTAAATATGATGAGCGAACAGCGAAGTGGTATCCTGTCGCGTTTAAGTTAATGTTGCGACTGATGACCGATGAGAAACCAGTCGAGTTCGCCACAGAATTACTTCTCCCATTTACGGTAGATGTTATTCGTGAGGCGCATGAGCCTTGGCAAAAAGCCCTTGAGCTCGATCAAAAGAAATTTAAATTAAATTCTCACGTAGAAAAAATTACTCACGCCTTTGAAGCTCTCGGTTCTATGAAGCTTGCGAAGGTTCTCGCTGGACAGACAGTCTTTGACCCCGCAGAAGGCTTTGTCGTCGTAGAAAGTTTTAACCTGAACGATATTGAATACGCGGCCTCTTTTCACGGTGATATTGGTGAGAGTAAAAAGTCGCTGGATGCTCATGCTGCAAATGAACAGGCCAAAGTTTTTGATGCCGATGTCGCCATCAAAAGTGAATTAAAGAGATGGGGCGCAGACTATAAAAAGAAATTTGGTATGAAGTTTCTTATTTCTGCCAAAGATAAATCGGCCAGTGATCTCTTAGCGGCTCTGCAAAATAGAATGAATAATTCTCAAGCGACCGAAGAGAGAAATGCGAAAGCCGCGCTTTGGGAAATTGCTATTAAGCGCCTTAGCTCAAAGGCTTCAGTCACTCAATTTGAAACTATACTGAGTAAGCATCAAGTAAAGGGCGCTCAAATTACCATTACTCATCCTTTTGGTGAGCAGACTCTTAGTTTGGGTACCAGTGATGGCGCAAAACCTGTCACAGATGAGACGATGTTTGAAATTGCCTCTTTGAGTAAATCAATTGGTGTGGCGTTTGCCTTAGAGTGGTTTAAGGTTCAGGGTATTT
>JBIKNE010000297.1:0-3804 GCA_044358855.1 Bacteriovoracaceae bacterium
AAATGAGCTATTAGCGAAAACAAAATCAAGCTATCGAATCCCCGGAGAGTGGGGTGGGCATGTCACACTCACTCATTTGATGAATCATCACGCTTTGAATCTGCATTATGTTAATGGCGTCCCTGGCAATGAGTCGATGCCTTCAATAGAAGAATTTCTAAATGGAAATCCTAAGTATGGGTATGAAGCCATTCAAGTGGTGAATCCTCCCGGCACAAAGTTTAAATACTCCGGTGCGGGTTTCATTGTCCTTGAGCATGTCCTAGAGGCACTTTCAGGTAAGAAGTTTGTTGAGCTCACCCATGAATTCCTTATCAAGAATGAATTGTCAGAAATTAAGTTTGAGACTCCCCAGAATCCAGCTCACGGCTTTAGGGGGGCCAATAAAGTTCCTGGTGATTTCTTGAATTTCCCTCGAATCGCTGCCGGAGCCTTTGGTACCACCCGAGCTCTGCAAACATTCTTGAAACATTTAACTCAGGCCTATCATTCTCTCTCTGGAAGTGGCGCGATCTCTCATTATACCGCTCGCTTGATGTTGTGGGCGAAAGATGATGGTTGCCGTGAGTTTATGGGCTGCGATATGGGGCTTGGCATTTTCGTCTTGGAAGGAGGCCAAAATAAATGGACGCTCCATCAAGGCGCAAATGATGGCTTCCGTTGTCTCTTTCTGCATTGTTTTCATGGGCCCGATCAGGGGAAGGGACTTTCAATCCTGTGCAATGGAGAACTCAATGGCGTGCAGTTTATAGCCGAGGCGACACAAGAAATTCTAAAACTCTTGTCTCCTCAAGGGATTGATCCCAATCTATTCAAAGCGGGCTTTTCTACTGAGAAGCTCAAGCAAGAAGAAGTAGTGAACACTGGCTATCGCGAATTAATTTTTAAAGCGTTCGAGCCGCGTTTACCTGAAACGATTATTAAGAAAGGCTCACCTGATCCACTGGCCAAATACAATCTGTGTGTTGGTGGTAAAATTGAAAGAGTCACCAATCAACTCTTTGCTCGTGCTGAGAATCTTTTAAGTGATCATGAACCCATTTTTGATCCTGAACTCTTTGGCCGTGAAGGCAAGATCATGGATAGCTGGGAAACGGTTCGCCATAATGCGCATCATGATGAACTGGAGTTCGCGCTTAAGGCCCCAAGTACCATTCATTATGTGTCCCTTTCGACCAAGTATCATTTTGGTAATCATGCGCCAGCGGTGCGTCTCGAGGGTCTCGTCAATGGCCAGTGGCAGGAGTTGCTAGCTAGAGTCGAACTTGAAGGCCATGCTCTTATGCGCATAAAACTTCCAGAGACTAAGACGGTATACTCCAAAATTAAAGTTCAGATGTTTCCTGATGGGGGGCTGTCGCGTCTGGGGCTATATAAAGAGTTACCAGCGAATGTAGCTATAGAATTTAAAACTTGGGATAAAAGACAGTCAGTGAAGTTTTCTGAAAAGATACCTCATACAAAAAAGCCGCTCAGTCTTCCTTTTAAAACGACTACTGAGAAAATTCAGCAGCGCTTAAAAAAATCGGGTCTAGTTGATTTAGCTTCTAAAGCACTAGGCGCGGATGTTATTAGTGCCTCTAATGAACATTACGGTCCAGCGGCACAAGTGATCTCACCCTATCGACCATTGAATATGTTTGATGGCATGGAATCAGCAAGAAGTCGTATTCCTGGTCACCATGAAGAAGTCACCATCCGTTTAGCAAAGTCAGCGAGGCTTGAGCGTATCGAATTGGATTACAGCTATTTTGTGAATAACAATCCGATGCATGTCTGCATAGAGGGAAAAGTAGCTGATAAGTGGCAAACACTCGTGCCGAAGACTTTGGCAAAATGCTTTGCTGGTAATAAGCAGGACTTTAAACTCAAACTAACTGAGGAAGTCTCAGAGCTTCGAGTAAAAGCATATCCCTGTGGTGGATTGAATCGAGTGCATGCTTGGGGAAGAGTCTAAAAAAAGGGCCCGCTAGAATGCGGGCCCCCAAAGTGGAAAATTACTGCTGAAGAGCTTTAGCTGCGTTCACATAACCTGAAACACCGCGACCGCGAAGGCCGTCGTTGTTAGTAGCGCTATCGATCAACAACTGACGAATTTCAGTTACCGAAAGATCTGGACGCTGAGAAAGCAAAAGACCTGCTACACCTGATACGTGCGGACATGCCATCGATGTTCCCGACATTTTCTTATATTTATTGCCTTGAACAGTCGAGTAAGTGTCTACGCCTGGAGCAAAAACGTGGACTGAACGTGCACCGTAGTTAGAGAAGTTGGCGCGGTTGCCTTTGCCATCAATAGCACCAACAGCGACCATATTTTCTGTCTCATAACTTGCTGGGTATGAAGGAGTGGCATCATTATCAGCATTGCTATTGCCTGATGCGGCCACAAACAAGATGCCGGCCTGTTCAGCTTTTTGAATCACTTCAAGAAGAGCTTCCGTGCGAGGACCGCCGCCCCAAGAGTTACTCATGATGTTCACACCACGCTTAATAGCGTAGTCAATTGAAGCGATGGCGCCTTCGAGGGTACCTGAGCCAGAGTCAGTGAGGAATTTAATAGGAAGAATTTGTACGTTGGCCATAACACCAGCAATACCAATGCGGTTATGTTCAGCACCAATTACACCAGCACAGTGAGTTCCATGGCCATGGCCGTCCATTGGATCGTTGTCATTATTAGCGAAGTCGTAACCGTAAGTGTCGTCGATGTAGCCGTTACCATCATCATCAACACCTGGCTGACCTTTGAGTTCAGCTTCGTTGATCATGATATTGTTTTTCAAATCTTCGTGACGGTAATCAACACCTGTATCGATAACTGCGATTTTTACTGCTTTAGAACCTTTGGTTACTTTCCAAGCATCAAGCGCACGAACATCAACACCGGGAGTTCCACGGCTGAAGAATCCACCGGAGTTTTTACCATCGTTATCTAGGCCCCATTGTTTTTTGAAGTCTGCGTCTTGAGCAGAAGCGTAATAAGTTACGTTTGGTTCTGCGTAGACGATGCCATTCATTTTGTTGGCGCGAGCAAGAAAGTTTTTGTCTTCTGAGCGAACAACGGCGAAGTTGCCGACACTCACATTCATAACTTTAACATCAGTGAAGCTCTTGAGGGCCTTCTGAGAGTCAAACTTAACAATGTATTCTGCTGAGAAAGCTGAGGCGCTAGACAGTGCTAGCAATAGGGCGATGCTTTTCATGGATCCTCCGTGATGTGAAAAGTTTTATCAATGGTTCCACGGTCACACAGAGGATGGCGAGAAGTGTAAGAAAGTGTTGGGCGAAAGTTTATTCTGAGCTTTTCGCTTAGAATCCAGTGGCAACTTTTAATTCGGCATTCTTTCCTAAGCGCAAATTAGCTTTGGTATTAAATGGCAGTGGTTGATTTTTATCGCCATGGCCACAAGGCATGCCTTTTAAAACGGGAATGCTTGTTTCATTGGCAAAAGATTGTAAGGCTTCCCACGTCCGATCTTTTCCGTCTGGTTCTTCACCTTCAGAAAAATCGCCAAGAACTACCGCCTTCACACCTTCTAGAAGTCCCGACTGCGCCAAGTGAACCAGCATACGATGGATGGAATAACCACGCTCACCCACATCTTCTAAGAAAAGAATTTTTCCACGTGCTTCAAGCTCCCAGGCGGTTCCGATTGAACACTCCAGGAGCCGTAAATTGCCACCTGTCACTTTTCCATGAATGGTTTTAGATTTTCGAGCAGCTTCATTCATAGGTTTCAAGCGTGGATAGCTTAAAGACTTAATTTCTCCACGCAGTAAGCGTGCATAGATTGCGAGATC
>JBIKNE010000050.1:0-8982 GCA_044358855.1 Bacteriovoracaceae bacterium
TCCGCAAAGTTTTAAAGATCGACATCACCGCCCGAAGTCTTCGTCAGGCCTGTGTCTTTCGCTGGATGTGTCTGGAAGTCAGCGAGAGTCAAATTCGTGAATGGCTGGGTGTTGCTCCTGATTATGATATCTCGCTTTATGTTGAGGCCTTCAATCATCCTAAAGAGCGACCCATCTATTTGGATATAACTTATGCATGAGTACTTCATGCGCCGCTGTTTTGAACTCGCACGCCAGGGCACAGGACTGGTTTCACCCAATCCTTTAGTCGGTGCTGTCATCGTAAAAAATGGCAAAATTATTGGCGAGGGTTTTCATGCTCGCCATGGCGCGCCTCATGCCGAACCCAGCGCTTTTGCCAATGCCACGGAAGATGTCACGGGTGCCACGCTCTATGTGAATTTGGAGCCGTGTTGTCATACCAAAAAACTCACGCCTCCTTGTGTGCCGCTCGTGATTGAGAAAAAAATTAAGGAAGTCGTTATCTGTAATCTTGATCCTAATCCAGCGGTAGCGGGCAAAGGTGTCGAACAGTTAAAGGCCGCCGGCATTCAAGTGACAACCGGTGTGCTGGAAAATGAAGGCGAGAGTTTAAACGAAATATTTTTTCATCGTATGCGTACGGGCCTTCCTTTTATCACGCTTAAAAGTGCCGCCACTCTTGATGGAAAAACCGCTATGCCCAACGGTGAATCCAAATGGATCACTGGAGAGGAAGCACGTCGTGATGGCCATCTGGGTCGCCTTAAGCATGATGCTATTTTGATTGGTGCCGAAACTCTGCGCCAGGATGATCCAGCGCTGACGGTGCGCTTGATTGGTAAAACCATCGAGCGCATGCCCTATCGTTTGATTCTCACCAAGAGTGGAAATCTTCCAAAAGCAGCACAAGTCTTCACCGATGAATTTCGCCATCGCACATTTGTCGTGACTGATGCCCACACCAAGATCGATGCACTTCCTCCCCAACAAGTGATTCGTCTCGCCACACTCGCGCCGTTTCCTTTCGACGAGTTTTATAAAAAGCTTAGTGACCTTAATATTCATTCCCTGTGGCTCGAAGGCGGATCTCTTCTGCATTCACTGTTTCTCAATTCACGCCAAGTGCAGCGAATGGAGCTATATCTCGCTCCTAAAATTATGGGCGATGGCAAAGCTCTCTTTAATCATCAGAGTCCCACTCTCGCAGGTCTGCCACAATTAGATAAAATGGAAGTTCAGATGCTAGGGGCTGACTTAAAGATCAGCGGGAGACTCTTATGAAATGGCTTCTGATTATATTATTAGCTGCACACACCACTGATCTAACTTCTCACTCAAACGTTTCAGCGCGATCAGAAATGAAATTTCCGCTCTAATCATTCTAAAAAAATTGTTTTACTGCATCTTGTGCAGCTAGAAAACGCACATCCTCCTTAGACGACCCACTGAAGGGCGCCTTAACAATAAGGAAAATTATGGAGGATGTGATCAGGGTACTGACTCTCATCGTTCTGGGATTGAAGCTCACGCTTTTGATCCTCAGAATATTGAGATAGGTTTTAGGGAGTGTGTTAGCAGCGCACTCCCACTCTGATCTTTTTATCTTCGCTTGTTTCTTTCTCAATCTGCAAGTCTTTAGCGCACAAAGCCAAAATAGTCGCGGGTTCCTTCGACAAAACGCTTTAAGGGGCCTAAGATGCCCTCCATGTTTACCGGACTCATCCAGGCAAAAGGCCTGATACATTCAGTGACAAATAATCGCGAAGGCCGCGAGTTTGAGATTCAAACGGATCTCTGCTCAGAAATTAAAATCGATGACTCGGTCGCCACCAACGGTGTGTGTCTCACAGCCACGAAAGTTCAAAACGGTCGCTTCACTTGCCAAGCGATACCTATGACCTTGGAGAAAACAAATCTGGGCCGTTTAAAACAGGGTGATGAGGTTAATCTGGAACTCTCCCTTCGTCCGCAAGACCGTCTCGGGGGCCATATGGTGCAGGGCCATGTCAGCGGAGTGGGACAAATCATCGACATCAAAGATTTAGGGAAAACCTGGGAGTTTCGCGTCTCCTTCCCCACTGAACTTCGTAAATACATGATCTTGGAAGGCTCAATCGCTATTGATGGTATCAGTCTCACCATCGCTCGCCTCGCGGAGCTTGAGTTAACCTTAGCGATTATTCCCCACACCCTTGAAAAGACTACTTTGGGGGGCAAAAAAATTGGTGACTCGGTCAATATTGAGGTAGATATGGTCGCCAAATACATCGAGAATTTTTTGTTACGTGATGAGGGTTCTCGAGCACAAGAATGGGCGAAAAATTTCGCTCGCTAAAGGAGTGCCCATGCGGCCACTCGATACCATTGAAGCAGCTATCGCCGATTTAAAACTCGGGAAGATGATTATTGTCGTCGACAGTGAAGACCGCGAAAACGAAGGCGACTTCGTGATGGCGGCAGAAGCTGTCACACCTGAAGCCGTGAACTTCATGGCGACTTATGGCCGTGGGATGATCTGTGCACCGATCACCACTGAAATTGCTGCTCACTTAAATCTACCTTTGCAAACAGGTCCCAACACGGCACCTCTTGGTACAGCGTTTACTGTTACGATTGATGCTATTGAAGGTGTCTCGACAGGAATTTCTGCTTCTGATCGTGCGATCACACTTAAACTCATGGCCTCTCCTGAAGCCAAACCATCTGACTTCTCACGTCCAGGCCATATTTTCCCTCTGATCGCTCGCGAAGGTGGCGTGCTGGTGCGTGATGGCCATACGGAGGCTTCAGTTGATCTCGCTCGTATGGCAGGTTTTGCTCCCGTCGGAGTCATCTGTGAAATTTTAAACACTGATGGCTCGATGGCGCGTCGTCCGGATTTAGAAATTGTCGCGGAAAAACACAATTTAAAATTGATCAGCATTGAAGATCTGATTCGCTACCGCAAAGAGCACGAAAATCTTTTGACTCAAACAGAAGCGGTTACTCTGCCAACAAAGCACGGTGAATTCACGCTGCATGTTTTCCGCTCCGAGTTTTTGGGTCAGGAAGCCATGGCGATTGTTAAGGGTGACGCTACTCTTCTCAAAAATAATCCACTCGTACGTGTGCACTCAGAATGTTTCACCGGAGATGTCCTAGGCAGCCAGCGCTGTGATTGTGGAGCGCAACTTGAGCGCGCGCTTGAGCGTCTTGAGACGGAAGGCTCAGGGCTCGTTATCTATCTACGCCAAGAAGGCCGTGGCATTGGTTTGATGAACAAAGTACGCGCTTATCAATTACAAGATATGGGCCTTGATACCGTTGAAGCGAATTTAAAATTAGGCTTTCCCGCTGATGCTCGTGACTACACGATGGCCCATCAGATCTTGCGCCACTTCGAGGTCAATGATGCGCGCTTGATGACCAATAATCCTTTAAAACTTGAAGGCCTAAAAAAATTAGGCTCAGTTGGTTTTGAGCGTGTTGCCCATGAGACGGCACCCCATGCCTTGAATATGCAGTATCTCATGACTAAAAAATCAAAGCTCGGCCATTGGCTGGGCAGTGGTCTTCTTAACCAGTAGGTTTGTATGACAATTGAAGGAACACTTTCTGCTAAAGGTCTTAAAGTTGCTATCGTTACGGCGCGCTTTAATGACTTCATTACTTCGAAACTTTTAGAAGGTGCCATTGGCTGCCTTAAACGCCACGACATCAACGCTGAAGACATCACTGACACTTGGGTACCAGGTGCCTTTGAACTTCCCCTGATCGCTCAGACACTCGCTGAAACTCATAAGTACGATGCCGTTATTTGCTTAGGCGCAGTCATTCGCGGTGCTACCACTCATTATGACTACGTGTGTAATGAAGCTGCTAAAGGCATCGCCGCAGCTGGACTTAAAACCGGTGTGCCGGTGATCTTTGGCGTCGTCACCACTGAGACGATCGAACAGGCAATCGAGCGCGCTGGTACTAAGGCCGGCAACAAAGGCTGGGATGCTGCTATGGCGGCGATCGAGATGGGCACTTTGATGCGCAAAATCAAAGCCACTCGCTAGTAGACGGCCTAAAAACAATCGCTTATAACTTCAAAGCTTTCCGAGTGAGGAGACAGGCTCGCGGCGAGTAATTTAATAAACGTTTCCTGTCACCAACAAGCTTCGCGCTTGATATCAACGGTCTAATTCAATTCCCTTCGGGAATTGCTTACTCCTTCTTGATTCATGTTCGAAGCACGCCAACAGAGGAGAATCTCAATGGCAAAGGCAACGATGGGGCGCTCGCGCTTCAAAATCCAACGCCGTCTCGGTGTTGAACTTCCAGGCCTAGGTAAGGCCGGAGCACTTGAGCGCCGTCCGTACGGTCCAGGTCAACATGGTATGCAACGTAAAAAGTTGTCAGACTATACCGTTCGTTTGATGGAGAAACAAAAAGTCGCATTCAACTACGGCCTTCGTGAGCGTCAGCTCGTGAACGCAGTTAAGAAAGCTAAGCGTGTTAAAGGCCAAGCTTGGGTTGACGTTCTTGTCATCGCCCTTGAGTCTCGCCTTGATAACGTCGTTTTCCGTATGAACTGGGCCCCTTCAGCAATCGCAGCTCGTCAGATGGTTTCTCACGGCCACATTCTTTTGAATGGCAAAAAAGTAAACCTTCCTGGTATCGAAGTGAACGCTGGTGACGTGATCGAAATCACCGACAAAGGTGCTAAGTCTGGAAACTTCCTCCAAGCTAAAACTCGTCCACGTATCAGCAGCATTCCTGCTTGCCTCGTGGTTGAAAAAGTTGGCGAAAAAGAAAAAGGCAAAATGGTTGCGAAGCCATTGCCTGACGATATTCCATTCGCGTTCGAGAAGCGTCTCGTGACCGAATACTACTGGAAAGTGAAGTAATCAATTTCCGACATAAACGAAAAAGCCCCGCGAATGCGGGGCTTTTTTTATTTCTTTAACTGGCTGACTTGAGTGTTGGTGAATCAACAGCATTCAAATTCGCCCGTCTTATCCTGGCGCACAGAACCATTTAAGATATGAGATTTATGCCAGGATGATTCAATCATGAAACGCAGATTGCAAGAGGCGTCCTCAAGCAGTTTGCCGCAATTGAAATCAATTCTAAGCTTCGGACTTTACGGGCGAACTTGAGTGCTTACCAACACTCAAGTCCACCAGTTCTAACTAATTCTTCGATCCACCAAAGTTTGAATCCCAAACGGAATGGGCCTTCTTCGAATTCGTCACGACATCTTTCATAAACGTGTCGCGAGCTTCGAGGCTTGAGAAACAGTAGTTCTTACCCTTAAAAGCGGCGGTAATTTCAGGATCACATTTTACTTTCTGACCTTTGCGACAAAGTCCCATGGCACAGTGTCCGTCGAACTCGACCGGTGCTGCTTTGATTTCAGCTTTTTTATCACAATTGCACTTGTGGTCTTTGCCATGATGATCTTTTTTTTCTGCGTGATGATCGCCGTGACCTTTGTGATGATGAGCACAGCCAGCGAGGGCAATAAGCATAATAACGAGGAGAGCTTTCATGATTTTCCTTTTTTCTTCTGGCACGCCGGACAAATGCCGGAGAATTCCAAATGGTGTTTAAGTTGGGCGTAACCTAGGTCTTCCACCACTTTGAGAGTCTCAGGTGGAATGCACATATCTAAGCGAATAATATTTTTACAAACGGTGCACATCAGATGGTGATGATGCTCGTGATCGCCATGCGCACACTCTCCCCCATGCACCACTTCAAAGCGCGCCGGTCCATCGCCAAATAAGCGCTTCTCAACCAGGCCCGCTTCTTCAAAGGTGCCCATACTGCGATAAATGGTAGCGAGATCAAAGCCCTCGCCTTTAAGTTTTACGGCGAGTTCTTCAACAGTGAAAGGACCGTGATTATGAATGAGAAAATTGAGAATTTTACGACGCTGTTCTGTGACCTTGAGGCCCTGGGCCTTCAGCAAATCATCAGCAGAATCATGATCATGCTTGTGATCGCCCACTACTTCTCCTGGGCCTCAATCCTGGCGTGCACATGAGTGCGCAGCTCTCGAAGAGAATCAATACTCTTCTTAAGATAGTCATCGGCCTTAGCGAGACGCTCTTTTTCTTCCGGCACATCGAGCTTTTTTTCGTCGATATTACGAAGCACTTTTTTTACCGCACCTTGGATGATGGTCAAATGATTGGCCAGCTCATGAATATGCTTTCTCTCGTGGCTGTAATCAATCTTCTTCACTGTCCATCCTTGGCAAGTATTCTGGCATCTTCAATCAGCTCTTCAGACTTATCATACCCATAATACCCTCTGATCTGTCCTCTTTGATCGACCAGCACCATCTTTTCTGAATGGGCGATGTCATAAAGGTCCTTCGAGGGCTGAGCTTCAGACACATTGACCTTAAAACCCTCTTTATAGAGGGTAAAGAGCTTCACCTCGTCTGGATCAGTTAGGAAAGTCCAGAAGCCAACTTTTGCATTGTACTGTTCTGAGAGCTTTTTGAGTACTTGAGGGGTGTCATGTTTGGGATCTACCGTGAATGTCAGCATCTTAACGTTACTTAACTTAGCGAGGTCTTGTTGCAACTTCTCACTGTCTTTGAGCATTTTCGGGCAAACCGAAGGGCAACGGGAGAAAATGAAATTAGCGATATAAAGCTGGCCCCTCAATTCAGTAGAACTAAATGGAGTCCCCTCTTGGTTGGTCAGCGTCCATTCAGGCACAGAAAAATAAACCGGGATATCTTTTTGCGGAGTACATCCCCAGAACAGAGCACTCAAAACAAGAAGTCCGAAGGTTTTCACCTTCGGACTTAAATTGATGACAAAAAATGGAAACATCTTACTGTTCAGCACGCTTGATAAAAGCGTCACGTGCGCCAGCGTCCTTACGAAGTTCAATCAAGTTCTCTACGTAATACGTGAGTGCCCAAAGATCATCGTCAGAAACCACGTCTTTCCAACCCGGCATGCCTGAACCGGTCACACCGTAAACCAAACGCTGATAGATATCATCGGTTGAATAGATTGAGCGCAAATCATGCATCGTGAAGTCTGGTGGAATGACTTTGTAGTTGTACTCTGAATCCTGCGGCTTCAACTGGAAAAGATTATCGTCGAAGCTAGCAATAGCTGTTCCGTTGATTTCTTTATTCCAAGCACTGATATCAGCTTTCGAAGCATAAGCACGGTGACAGGTGGTACACTGAGCTACGACGTGATAGACCTTCTCACCGCGAGCGACCGCTTCAGCTCTCTTCTCTGTGCCGTAAGGATCAGCGGTGGCTTCAATTTTTGTGCCCAAGACTTTATCCGCACCTTCCCACGCTTCTGGTGCGAAAGTTTTAATGTACTGAGTGACTGCCATCAAGCGGCGGTCAGAGATGTCCCATGGAAGCATACCTGAACCGACTAAGCCTTTACGGATAATGCGATAGAAGTCTTCATCATGTGGAAGTTCGCCGTAAGGAACGTTAGCAAACTTATAGAGGCCCTGTTTAAAGTTACGTGGAGGTGGCAACATCCCTTTGTGAGAAACACCTGCTCCGTCACCTTCTTTGCCGTGACACTGAATACAGTACTCAACATAAGTCGAGTGACCCAAGTTGAGTGTGTCAGCGTCGATGACCTGACCACCGGCAAAAGTCTTGCTCTCTTTGAACTTGTGCTCCTGACAGGCAGTGAGGCCCACGAGCAAAATTAACATCAAAAATTTCATATCAATCCTTTCTGGAGTCTTTTAATTATTTGCCGTGTCTCTTCTCATCTTTCAGGTAAATAAAACCTTTTAAGATAAAGAATGAGATGATCAAAACAACAATCAGCGCCCATGTTGGAAAAACCAACTGATTGGCCTTAGGCATCTGATTAGGATGACCAAAGATTGAGGTCTCTGATTGGTAAGGTACTTTTTTCGTTACAGCTTTCGTGTCCATTTGGCGCTCCTCAATTAGCGATAAACTGATTCAAGTACAACCACGACTGCGTAGACAAACGCCGCCATGGGAATCAAAGCAATGAACTTGAGCCAGCGTGTCTCTTCGTTCAAGTGCATATAAGACCAACCCACCATACCTGCCTTCACAAGAGCGAGGGCCGAAAGAGAACTGGCCTTGGCAAATTGTGAGATCTTCATTTCAGGGATGAGCAATTCCACGACTGTTAACACAGTCAAAGCTATGAACACCTTGAAGTAAACCATCTTATGATTTTTGTGACCTGCTACTGCTGTACCCACATCTATCTCCTTGATTAGGAATTCTTTTTTCTATTAATGAGGAGTCCGCTATCAATCATCAATTGGTTCACTCCATCTTTATCAGCGGAGTAATAACCACGAATCCGTCCCTCTTGATCCACTAAGACAAGCTTATTGGAATGAGCGACATCCATCACATTATTAGCAATCTCTCTCTCTCCCATCGGAACCTTAAAGCCCTCGACGAGCAGAGTTTTAATCACAGCACTATCACCAGTTAAAAAACGCCAGACATTCGGATTGGCCTTACGCTCACGGGCCACTTGATAAAGCACTTCCGGAGTATCCACTGTGGGATCAACTGAAATGGAAACAATGGCGGCGCGATCAATCACTCCACGCATACGGTGCTGAACCATCTGCACTTCTTTTAAAAGTGTCGGGCATGAAGTCGTGCATGAGGTGAACATGAAATTGGCGATATAAACTTTGCCGCGTAGGTCTTCGGTGCCAAAAGAGCGACCGTTTTCATCAGTGAGGTTGAATTCAGGCAATGTGCTTAATACCGGAAGCTCAGCAGGAAGCTCGCGCTGGATGCTTTTAAGCATCGGATAGGCAAAGAAAAAGCCAATGAGTCCCAACCAAAACAACTTACTGAGCACCAGGCGCTCAATCCAATTGTTCTGACGATGATAACCAATATCTGTCATGACCTTTTCCACAATTCTTCCTTAGAAAACAAACAGGCCAAAATACATCACTAGCCAAACGATGCCTAAAAAATGCCAGAACTTCTCTACATTGAGAGTCGTTTGCAAAATATGG
>JBIKNE010000051.1:0-8915 GCA_044358855.1 Bacteriovoracaceae bacterium
TAACCTGCAAACTGGCATGCAAAATGCCTTTCTCTTCTTCTGTCATGGGACGATGAGGAGAGCCGACATCTTTGTATTTACCGGCCTTGATGACACCTGGTTTAAATTTAGCGAAGGCAAAAAGTTCTGACATGTCAGCAAACTGTATGATCACACCGATTGAACCCGTAAGTGTTCCAGGACTGGCGTAAATTTTACGAGTGGCCGCACCGATGTAGTAACCACCAGAAGCAGCCAGACTGCCAAATGAAGAGAAGACTGGTTTTTTAGCATCGATACGACGAATCTCTTCGTAGATCTCTTGCGTCGGGGCCACGGCTCCACCTGGACTGTCGATACGCAAAAGAATTGCTTTGATAGTTTCTTCTTCTTCAGCAGCGTGCAAGAGCTGCACAACTTTCTTCGACTCCATGATCGGGCCTTCGATGGTGATAACGGCAATCGGTCCGTCTTCGTCACCCTTCATGGCCTTAGCAGTAATATCGGAGGTGTCTTTAAGACCTGCGATGGTATAGAAGGCAAACCCCATGAACACCGTGAACAACACAGTGATCAAAACAAAAATACCAACAATACCCTTGGATCTTTCGCGCGACACAAAAACTCCTCCGCTAAGTTTTTTCAGATGCTTAAGTATAGCTTCTGCAAAATGAAGGAGGCAATTAAATGCGTATAGCTATAGCGCTTGGCAGCGTTCTTCACGCTGACGAATTTGCTCCTCAACAGTGGCAGGTAGCCCCCATTGTGCTTTTTTCGTCAGTCGATCATATTCATTTTGAAATTGCTGACCGACCGCAACATCATCTATCACAACTATAAATTCGTCGTTGGAGCGATCAGCTGCTTCAGTCCAATTATGCGACCCAAAGATTACACGCTTAGAGTCAATTACTCCAAATTTATGATGCAAAAAATCCAGCGGGGCCAATTCAGTATGGCCGGCACGCTTGAGCCTTGGCCTCCAAGGCATATTAGTTGCTGGAATGACACAGCGGTGATCCATGAGCTGGTACCCTAACAAATCTAACATGTCTGAATAAAATCTATAAGCGAATCTTCTTTCAACAAGCATACTCACATCTACACGTTTCTTGTGAGCAGCGTACATCTTGTCTGCGATTGACTGACTCGCAAAAACAAATAAAGCAGAGTGTATGCTATTCTTGGCACTCTCAATTGTTTTTCCAATTAGACCATTTGTCGTTAATTTGCTGTCAACCTGACGAGGTGAGGGTGAAAATTGAACTGTAATTTTTTTGCCAGCGACAGTAACCGTGCGGGCACCACGGAATGGTTTGTCTTTTCCAAACTTGGCAGACCATAAAATTTCAAATTCTTCAGTGAAGATTTTTGCCAAAGCTGTTGACTTAACTGTCACAAGAGCATTTGCATTTCCAAGTGACTTCTCGGAGCGATAGTCCCCGTGAATACAGTTCGGAGTAAAATTAGCGGAACTCAAAACGACACTCTTGCCATCTATAACCACAAACTTATGATGCATTAATGCTGAGCCAGAGGTTCCATCCTCGGTGTCATCTATAATCGGAATTCGCGCCTGGTTTAAAATAAAAATGGCATCACGCTCAAGCATTTCTTGGCGGGTGATGCGTTTATCATCATTCTGATCAATCAAGGCAACAAGATGGCGATATTTTGTAGCCACTACCCCTTCATGATCATCTTCCGCCGGCAGTTCTTCTTTGTAAGCAAGAACGTTGTGGTTATATTTCGCTTCAAGCACGACACGAACATCAAGACCTTGTTTGTGTTTTTCCACAAGAAGCTTCGCCACTAACGGCAGTCTCAACTCTTGGACGGCTATCAAAACAGATTTCTTAGCCAATTTTATTTCTTGTAAAACAACATTCTCAAGATCGTCCCCAGGTCTCTCCGTACCGGTGTATGGATCAACGTAACTGACACCCTCTCGAAGGTTAAAGTATGTTTTAATGGAGGCATACGCCGTCGAATTAAGCGCAATAATCAGAGCAAGTGAGTAGGTAGCTCGGAGCCAATTCATAAAATTGTTACCATTAGTAAAACTTATAGGAAGAATTATCCTGGCTTATAAGTACCAACTAAGTCACTCAGTTTTTTCTAACACTGGCTGGCTTCGCCGAATCTTCCCCCAACTGGCTGATAATTAAGGATTAATCTTTCAATTCATTCAACCGATAAGTTTATGTCAGGCTAACTGACACAGAGGGTAATGTTATGATTTGGAAAAATTTGATGGTACTAGCAGGCCTTATCTGGTTCACAGCTTCTTACGCTGCGCATCCGGTAGTCGCCGAATCTATCGACGATGCTCTTCAGCAAAAACATGAAGAACCGAGTGCTCAAAAAGTTCGCCAACGTGGAGTAGCTGAAGAAGCTGACCGTGAAATGGCGAGTGAGCCTAAGGAAGAGCAGCCGATGAAGTACTGGCGCTACGAGGAATCTCCCACAAATTAAGGGAGCCATCTTCGTAAGCACTTTTGAGCTGCCCACAGGCGGCCAAAATATCAGTACCCTTTGTGGTGCGAACAGTACAAGTCACACCTTGCGATTCTAATTCTTGCATAAACCAATAGACCGTCTTTTCAGACGGTCTTTTGTATTTTGAGCCAGGATATTCGTTGAAAGGAATAAGATTCACTTTACTCTCGCCTTTCGGCAACAAACCAACCAGTCCTGCCACATCAGCTGGCCCATCATTGAGTCCATCAATCAAAAGATATTCGTAGGTAATACGGCGATGGGCTTTAAGCGGAATCGTTTTGATGGCGGCAAACAACCTGTCTAGGTCATAAACCTTATTAATCGGCATCAATTCAGTCCGCACATTGTTATGAGCAGCATGCAAAGAGATGGCGATATTGACTGGTGGAAAATCGATAAGTTTTTGAATAGCAGGAACCAGTCCCGAGGTGGAGAGCGTAATTCTGCGCTGACCTAATCCCATACCTTTAGGTTCGAGGAAAATCTCAGTGGCTTTTTTGATATTATCATAATTATGAAGTGGCTCACCTTGGCCCATATAAACGATATTGGTGAGCTTCTCTTCCACATGAACATTCTGTGCCAACCATTCTTGAACGGCGAGAAACTGGCCCACCACTTCAGAAGGCTTAAGATGGCGTTTGAGACCCTGAGTAGCAGTGTGGCAGAACGTACACCCGATAGCACAGCCTACTTGTGACGACACACAAAGAGTGAGTCGATCACGAGCGGGAATAGCGACGGTTTCAACGGTTTGTTGATCTCTAAAGCCAATCAAAAATTTACGTGTGCCATCTTTAGAGAGACCCTGCCAGACAATTTTCGGCAAACTGAAATCGAGTGTAACGAGCAACCATTCACGGGTGTCTTTACTGATATTGGTCATCAGCTGAGGATCACGCACACCCTTTTTATAAACCCAATCAAAGACTTGTGAGCTGGCAAATTTATTCAAACCACGCTCCATTAAAAGCGTGTTGAGATCAGCTAGGGTTAAATCAAAAAATGAGGCCAGCATAGGCCCAAGATAGGCCCATGAACTGCATCCGTCCAGCATGGAATAATTACCCGGATAGGCAGACAGTTCAGAGGCTTCTCGATACTTCTTATTCACACCATTTAAGGAGTTTATCCCATGAAGATTGTTATCCTTCTGTCTCTTCTTATAAGTACGAGCGCCTTCGCCTCATGCCCCAAGAATGTGAGAAAGGCATTGGGTCCAGGTAAAAAATCTCTCGAAATCACTTCAGCGACATACCGTCAATTTGGACTCATCCTCTCCCATTACCGAGAGTCTTTGATGCCTAGCTTTCCGGTAGAAATTGAATCCGTCACTGCTCGCTACCGTAACGGTGCCATCACTGGGTATGAAGTGGGCATTACTGATGGCGGCGATGAGAGTTTTGTTCGTTATGTAACGAATGCTCGCAAATTTCCTGAAGTGGCTTACTGGTCAAATCAGTCGCCGATGACATTTTGGTTTTGTGGCAATCGCAAACCGATCTCAGAAGATGAGACTGTAGACGGCAGCGAGATTCACTAGCTTTTACGATTCGAATTAAAGAATTTTCCAAACAGGCCTGGACCCCGATTAATGATATCGGGGTTCGCCAGGTTCAAACCATAGCGACGATAGAGCTCACGAAATGCACGTACGTCACGAGTGGCTTCAACTCCGACATTATAATCTTGTACGGATAGGATAAAAACCTCTGGCGCCTTGAGCGCTTGAGTCACCGACATGGCAAAATCCTTGAGATCATCTAGCGATGAGAACATTGGGGGCTGCCCAATACTTTTTCCAAATATTTTCTGCGCTACCTCTTCTTGAATGTCTTGAGCGACCGGACCAGCTTCTGAGAAAAAATAGATGACACTGTAGCGACCGGCCAAATCAGGAAATTCGTTACTGACATCATGGCCAAAGTTGTAAATCAAATTAAGGGCCAATCCTTCCTTCATACTCATCCTTCAAAATGACCGAAGTCGAGACTAATCGAACCTTGAGTCATGACTTCAATTTCTACACCCATCGGCGTACTTTTTGCCTGGGCCTGAATGGGATCAACGACTTTCAAGAAAGCAAACAACTTTGAGCCTGGAACCTGACAGCGAATTCGATGAGGTGTGGGATTATAAATAGAGAGACGACGAACTTCGTTATAGTTTAATTCGTAGGTTCCCGTTGTTCGGGTTTTCCAAGTATGGAAAGACGAGTTCTCTCCTTTGAGCACTAAGTGCTTAAGGTTAAGATACTTCGTAACGTGCTCCCAGAAGCCAATTTTTTTCGCAACAGCATGTTCCGCAAGCGCTCGACTGTCATAGATCATCAGCATGCCCTCGCCCAAGCGAATCAGCGAGATTTGTGTGAGGAAGTGGATATCTTGAACTTTGAGTTCATTCTCAGTAATGAAAATTTGCAATTTCTTCTCAAGCACTGGCTCAAGTCCAGCGCGATCAAGAATGATTCGCTGGCCATTCAAGAAGAGCCGCAAGACGTGTTGAAAGCGCGTCCGATCCATTTGGTGTCCAAAGAAAAACTTCAGACGCTCAGTGTGGCCTTCTTCTGTCTCACGCTCATAATTGAAGCGGCCACGCCAGCGCCAACAGCCATGAAACTCTTTGTCGACATGAGGCAAAAGACCAATTTCATTCAAACGATGAGGGGCATCTTGCGCCAAATCATCGTCCCAAAAGAAGTCAAAGAAAACGAGCGGAGAGAAATTTCCCGCTTCTTCTTCCGCCACTTGGTGCTGCAAAGCTTGGCGCAAATAGGAAGGAGTCAGATGGTCTTTGAGGAATTTACTGATGACACCTTTTTTAGAACGTGAAGGAAGTAGTACGCTTGAGGGAAGTAAGTTCCATTCAAGTTGCGTCCACAGATCTTGCATCAACTCAGTCTGATGATTCCAAACTTCTGATGAGCGTGGAAAAATATCTTGAGGAGCACCACCTAAAAAAGCATAGTCTTGCTCGCCAATCCAATGCCCGGCCAATGATTCAGAAGCCGTTTGTGAGTAGAGATCAGCAATTAATTTACGGTAGCGCGCAGTATGAATTTTTTCTTCAGAAGGCGGTAGATGAGGAACTTCAATCCCATCATCATTTATGCGAACAGCTAATTTCTGTTGCTTCAAATAGCGCGTGAGTCCTGCCAAAAAAGTCGGTGAATGATCATCTAAGTAAGAATGAGCTGCTAAAGGCCCAACCCAGTAGGCGCGCAAACCCTTAATGGGAGCTGCCACACTTTTTTGCGTTAACGTTTGTCCCAATTGCCATGCCCACTTTCGAAAGGCCTGATAGACGCGCGGGTCATAAAAAGAGTGAATTTTATTGATACTGCCATCAGTATCTAGGAAGGCTTGAGTCATTCCATTTACATCATGAGAAGGATGACGCGCGATGAAAGAAGGAAGACCACCGTTAGGCATAAAAGGAACGGGGGTCAGCGGCATAAGCCAAATCGCGTCACAACCAGCTTTTTGAATTGCTTTGTGGAGACGACCTAGATCAGCTTCTGGCTTCTGTTCACCAAAATCAAATGTTTCTGAATTTTCAGAGTGAAATCCCCAATAGATTGGAATGAAAATCGGAGTCCCGTGGGCATTGAGCGATGCGAGCTTGGCCTCCCATAGCGCCGCTGAAGTGCGCCAATAGCAGAACCAGTTCTCCCCTGGGAAAACGTTTTCCGATTCTTTGATTTCTGCTGGAGTCAACGAAATGTCCAATTAGCCGCCCTTAATAGTTATATTCTAGTCTACACTTCTACGGCCTGGGGAGCAAAATTCACGAGGCGTTCATTTTGCAAAGACCGATTTTTCCTGTAAGCTTTAGCCTCTCATTCCCCTAGATAAGGATCTTTGTTTATGTGGTTTTTCACCTCTGAAGAACGTGAGTTACAAAAAACCTGTCGCGACTTTGCCCGTGCGGAAATTGCACCGATGGCAGAGAAGTTAGACACGGAAGAAAAATTTAATCTCAAAGCTTTTAAAGGCATGGGAGATTTAGGAGTCTTGGGCATTACCGCTGATCCTGAGTACGGCGGCGCAGGCCTTGGTGCAACGGCAGCTACCATTGTCATGGAAGAATTTGGTAAAGCCGATCCTGGCACCACTCTTTCTTATTTAGCCCACAGCATCTTATGCGTTAACAACATCGACAAAAATGCTTCAGAAGAGCACAAGGCGAAGTACTTGCCTAAACTCATCAGTGGCGAACATATCGGTTGCATGGGGATGTCAGAGCCGGGTTTTGGTTCTGACGCTGTCGGCATGCAAACCAAAGCTGTCAAAACCGGAGATCATTACATCATTAACGGTTCAAAAATGTGGATCACCAACGGCAACATGGCCGATGTGACCTACCTCTATACCCGCACGGGAGCTGGCAAAAAAGATCTCACCACATTTATCGTTGAGAAGACCGCACCCGGTTTTTCGGTTTCTAAAGAAATTCATAAAATGGGAATGCGCACCTCCCCCACTGCTGAATTAGCTTTCCAAAACTGCAAAGTTCCTTTGAGTGCTCGTGTTGGTGCAGAAGGTGATTCTGTCGTCCACATGATGAAAAACTTAGAACTTGAACGCATCACCATCGCCGGTATTTCCCTCGGAATTGCTCAGGCCTGTGTTGATCAGTGTGTGAAATATGCGGGGGAGAGAAAACAATTCGGTAAGAACTTGGCACATTTTCAAATGATTCAAAAAATGATCGCTGAAATGGCGACTGAAACCGAAACCATGCGCCGCCTACTCTATACCGTTTGTTACGAGTACGATCATGGCCATAAGTCGAACCAACTCGCTTCTATGGTGAAATTGCAATTGCCTAAGATGGCAACAAAGATTGCTCTTGATGCTATTCAACTTCATGGTGGCTACGGCTATTCACGTGAGTTTCCACTTGAAAGACTTATGCGCGATAACAAACTGATGGAAATCGGTGCCGGCACCAACGAAGTGATGATTATGATCATCGCTAAAAATCTACTGCAAGACGCACTTAAGGATTAGTCATGACTGATCTTCGTAAAGAATTACAAACAAATTTAGCCAAGTGGTGCGCAACTCATATCGAACCTCATATGGAGCACGACGATGAAGAAGCGCGCTTTCGGATGGAGATTTTCCAGGGCCTGGGCGAGCAAGGTTACGCCGGAATTACACAACCTGAAGAATTTGGCGGAGCTGGTCTCTCCTTTCAGGATTATGTTGCCTGTCTCGATACCATCGCTCAATACTCTGTCGCCTACGCGGTCACCGTTTCAGTTTCGAGTATGGTGCAATCTATTTTAAAAGATTACGGTAATGCTGAACAAAAGAAAAAATATCTTCCGGCGTTGACTGCTGGAACTGAAATCGGTGCATTTGCCCTCTCTGAATCTCACTCAGGCTCAGATGCAGCTTCCATGAAGTGTACGGCAAAAGCCACCGCCCATGGTTATGTGCTGAATGGTACCAAAATGTGGATCACCTCAGCAGGTGTCGCCAAAACTTATATCGTCATGGCACGCACAGGGGCTGAAGGCGCCAAAGGTGTCTCAGCTTTTATCGTTCGCGATGGAACCCCTGGTTTCACTTACGGTAAAGCCGAAAAGAAGATGGGCTGGAAAGCCTCTCCTACTCGTGAACTTGTCTTTGAAAATTGCCTTATACCTAAAGAGAATCTTCTGCTTACTGAAGGTGAAGGTTTTAAAGTTGCTATGGGAGGCCTTGATCGCGGACGAATCGCCATCGGTGCCATTGGTGTGGGGTGCGCGCAGAGAGCACTTGATGAGGCCACTCGATATGCCCTCGGACGTGTACAATTCAAGCAACCGATTTTTGAATTTCAAGGTTTGCAATTTATGCTGTCTGATATGGCGCTAGAAGTGGAAGCCTCACGTCTCTTAGTTCAAGAAGCCGCTCGCTTAGTTGATATCGGACAGAGTTCAGTAAAACTTTCCTCTATGGCCAAACTCAAGGCGACAGATACCGCGATGAAAGTGACAACTGATGCCGTACAAATTCACGGCGGTGTTGGTTATACCAGTGAATATCCCGTTGAGCGTTTTATGCGAGATGCGAAAGTCCTTCAGATCGTTGAAGGCACCAATCAAATTCAACGAATGGTTATCGCACGCCAATTAAAAAAAGAGTATGCCCCATGATTAAGCTCGCCCATGCCTTTCCCGCATTGAATCCTAATCAAGCTTTTCATCAAGAGCTTCTTAAAAAATTTAAGGCCACCGTTGATCGAGAGGATATCGGTTTTTATCGACACTCAAGTGACAGAGCGATCGCCACCACCGCCAAAACAACAGCTCGTCGTTTTGCTCACAAGAAAAGATTAGTTCACGTGGGAATTGGTGGTTCAAGTTTGGGCCCTGAAATGCTGCTCTCTGCTTTGGGAGTAAGTGCTGACAAACGTGTTCAGTTTATCAATAACATCGATAC
>JBIKNE010000052.1:0-8782 GCA_044358855.1 Bacteriovoracaceae bacterium
ACGACGATTTTTGAAGTTACCATCTTCTACTTGAATAACGGGCTGACCAAAATTTGTCAGCTGCATGAGAAGCTTTTGTTTGATCGCTTGAAAATCGCGTTTATCAATTTCAAAGCGACCGGTACGTGGATTGTGTTTGTAGGTGAAGAGCTGTTGGCGTTCACAGAACTCGGGCGTTAAGAACTCATCAATGAAGGAAATATCATTGTGACTCTTGCGAATTTCAAAGATCTTCTCTTTGCCCAACCCCAAACGTTTATCCCAGGCATCTTTCTCACGCATATCAGTGCAGTCGTTGTACTCTTTACCAAATTTTCCGGTATTCCAGCGGTATTCAATATCACGGAATAGCTCGATCCCGACTTTATAAGGATTGATATTCTGTTTACTCATCACCATCACGCCAGCATGCTTATCAGCAAACTCGATGATCTCTGAGGAGTCTAGCGCTCGTTCGGTCATGATTTTAGAGTGCCAGTAACTCGCCCACCCTTCGTTCATAATTTTAGTCATGCGCTGAGGTAAGAAGTAATAGGCCTCTTCTCTTAGACAAGCAATGATATCACTTTGCCATTCTTCACAGGGAGCATGCTCCATCAAAAAGCCTAAAACATCACGTTGTGGACGCTGTAATGGTTTTTCAGGAGAATCATCATGAGTCGTAACCTCTTGAGACTTATCACGCTTTTCCGCACGTGATTTAGTGCGCATGAAAGCTTTTAATGCTTGCGAGCGATCATCGACCGTGAACTCACCTTCTTCGGTGGTTGAGTCACCCTCACTACCCTGACGGCGTTTACGTCTCAACTCAGGCGTCTCAAACAATTCATTCATATCGAGAAGATTCTCAAGAGAGAGCACGCGATCGATAAACGTTTCCACCGCATCTTGCCCGTAGCGCTCCATATAACGACGAATCTTGGTGCCATGATTGGCCATCACATCCATCATTTTGCGATTGGTGCCAGAGAACCAGGCATTATTTTTAAAGAAATCATTGTGGCCATAAACGTGGGCCATCACGATCTTTTGATCAACCCAGTTATTCGCCTGCAAAAGGTAGGCGTAACAAGGATTGGTATTGATCACCATTTCATAAATTTTCTGCAGACCATAGGCGTAGCCCTTAGAGAGCTGATCGTAATCCATACCAAAACGCCAGTGCGGGTAACGTGAAGGAAAACCGCCTTGGGCCGCAAGAATGTTAACTGTGTCGTAGTCACAGACTTCAAAGATTTGTGGAAAAAAGTCCAATCCATACTCAATAGCATAGCCCTCGATTTCATTCTTCAAATCAAGGAGCTTTCCACTAATGGGTTTGGTGCGATTCATCTCACTTACCTTTTCCTAGAAACTCTTTAATCGAGTCGAGGATTCCTTCTTTATTTTTAATCTTACTTAAGGTGAGCTTATCGTGGGCTTGGCCATAACGGGCCATCAAGTCTTTAAGAAATTGACCTGAACCGTAGCGACTCTCCACTTGACCGTAACAGAACTGGTTGGAAGCCGGCAGGATATGGTTATCCAAGAGATCCAAGCAAAGCTTCGTATCATCAGCACTCCAGTTATCACCGTCAGAGAAATGGAAAGGATAGATATTCCATTCTGTCGGAGGATAATCGGCATCGATGATCTGTTTACACAAGGTGAAGGCAGAAGAAATAAGCGTCCCACCCGACTCACGTGTTCTAAAGAACGTTTGCTCATCGACTTCTTTAGCTGTGGCATCGTGAATGATGTAACGAATCTCAATATCTTTATATTGCGATTTAAGCCACAAATTGATCCAGAAACTTTCAGTGCGAACGATTTCTTTTTGTTCATCACCCATCGAACCTGAAACGTCCATCATGTAGATGACAACAGCTGCGTTTTCATTCTCAACTTTGGCTTGCCAAGATTTGTAACGGAAATCACGACGAATCGGAACAACGGTAGGATTTTCAGGATTATAAGAATCCGAAGCGATCTGACGCTTCAAGGCCTGCTTATAAGTACGACGTAAGTGGCGAAGAGAATCAGGACCTGATGTACCAATGTTAGTGTATTTATCGACAGTGCTCTTAAGACTTTTTTTGCCTTTGGGCTCAATATTAGGAAGCTCTAATTCCTCTCCCAAAATACGCGCCAATTCTTCTAGTGAGAGTTCAACCTCAAGTTCCTTATTCCCTTCCCCTTCACCAGCTTCCCCTTGTCCAGGTTGGCCATTTGGATCAGGTTGACCCTGTACTGGATCACCAGACTGGCCGTCCCCTTGACCGGTTCCGCCTTGTTGCTTGTCACCAAACTTGAAACGCGGAATATCAATTGAAGGCATCGGCACAGTGAACTTATCCGTGCCTTTAGGAATAATTTGTTGGCCTTGTGAAACGTAACGGCGAAGATTATCACGGATCTTACCCTTGATAATCTTCCTAAACCGCGCGTGGTCTCGCTTAATCGGGTGGTCCAATCGTGCTCCTTAGGCCTTAATTGAATCGCCCTTGGCGAAAATTGAGGCCACAAAGTTCAAGGCATCAGTGGCACAGACCTCACAGTATCCAAAGTTTTTGATGAGGCGGGTCTTAACCACTTCAATCTTCTCTTGGGTCTGCTTATCAACAACGTTAGAAATAATCGTCGTTAACTTAATAGTGTCCTTCTGATCTTCGAACAATTTCAATTCAAGGGCACGATGCAAACGCTCGTTCATCTTGAAATCGAACTGTTTACCTTCAATCGCCAAAGCACCGATGTAATTCATAAGTTCGCGACGGAAATCGTCTTTGCGAGACTCAGGAATATCGATTTTCTCTTCAATCGAACGCATAAAACGCTCATCCGCTTCCTCGAGTTTGTTCGAGTATTTGTTACGGATTTTTTCTTTTTGCGTATAGGCCTTAACGTTATCAACGTAATTAGCACAAAGAGTTTGGATGGCACTCTCATCAACTGAGATCGCCTTCTGAACGTCATTTTTCACAATGTCTTCGTACTCTTGGCGTGTAATCGCTAAAACTTCTTTGTAGTGCTCAAGTTGATCAGGTGAATTGATCAAAGCATGGTGCTTCAAACCAGATTCAAGTTCATTGAACACCATAAATGGATTTAAGCAACCGACATGACCATTTTTTACCAAGGCATTTGAGATTTTATCTTGGATATAACGAGGAGAAATCCCTTCGAGACCTTCACGAATGGCTTCCTTACGAAGCTCCTTCACGTTGTCTTCATTGTAACCAGGAAGCGTCTTACCGTTATAGAGCTTAAGCTTCTGAAGCTTTGTCAGATCAGATTTTTTTGGCTCTTCCAAGCGAGTCATAATCGCCCACATCGAGGCCATTTCGAGCGTGTGAGGAGCAATATGAATATTAGGAATGGTGTCCTTATTGTAATCCTTCTTATAGATACGCGCTTCTTGATCAAGGCGCGTAATATAAGGGACGTCGATTTTCACCGTACGGTCACGAAGAGCTTCCATAAATTCGTTCGATTGAAGCTTGCGGTATTCTGGCTCGTTGGTGTGGCCCAGAATAACCAAATCAATATGTGTTTGAGCGAATTTTTTCGGCTTAATTGATTGCTCTTGAGAAGCACCCAATAGGTCATACAAGAAGGCCACATCAAGCTTCAACATTTCGATAAATTCAACCACACCACGGTTAGCGATATTGAATTCACCATCAAAGTTAAAGGCACGTGGATCAGAGTCTGAACCGTAAATTGCAATCTTACGGTAGTTGATATCACCTGTGAGTTCAGTCGAGTCTTGGTTTTTTTCATCTTTTGGCTGGAAAGTACCTATACCGCGACGATCTTTTTCAGAAAGCAGCAAGCGCTTTACACGGACGTGTTTCATTGCGCGTGTCCAATCACCACCATACTTCAGCATATATTCATTGAGAATATAGCGACAGGCCGGATTGACTTCGCCTTTAATTTTTACTTTGTAGCCATCTTTGCGACCTTTATTCAGTTCTGCCAAGAATTTCTCGCGCACTTCATGAGGAAGAAGCTTGAGTGGCTCTTCATGCATTGGACTGGCAAAAATCTTCTGGCCACCTAAAATAGGCGAACCATCTTCATCTACCCATTCATAAGTATAGAGGGCACCTTCATCAGTGCGTGAATAATGCTCAATACCTTTCTTTAAAAGACGAGCAATCGATGATTTTGCAGAACCTACTGGACCGTGCAAAAGCAAAACACGTTTTTCCGTACCGTAACCCAAAGCGGCTGACTTAAAAAAGTTCACCATCTTCATCAAATGGACATCGATACCAAAGATAGCATCTTTGCCGTTTTCAATTGGATCATCGAAGAAGTGGTAACGAACCACATCTTTTTTGTATTCAGTGTATTGAGATGTTCCGTAGGACATCATCATGTCGTAGATACGTTGGAATGAATTGCGAGCTACATTAGGTCGCTTCATCACAAGTTCAACGTAATCTTGGAATGTCCCGCTCCAGTGGAGATGAGAAAAATCCTTAGGGTTGTAGTTCTGAGTAATAAATTGCTGAATGTCGAAGGCCATCCTTCCTCCCTGGACGTGGTGGGGCGAAGCCCCGAATAATTTCATTTTACACCCGAAACACTAGGACTCCCAAAGCCTTTATTACGAGAATCTTTCATGTTTAATTCCTGAGTAAAACCGTTCTTTTGACTTTGATAACAGCTCGCTTACAATAGTGAATAATAATTGTGCACAAGGACAGTGTCAGAATGGGTATTATTCATGCCGGTGATAGCGATATCGGTCGTAAAAGAAAAACAAATCAAGACTCCATTTGCATGGATCCTGAGCATCTTTTCTTTGCCGTTGCTGATGGCATGGGTGGCCATAATGGTGGTGACATTGCCTCTCAAATGACCGTGGCGCTGATGCCTCCTTTCATCAAAAAAAACAAAGATCAAATTGAACCAAAAGACCTTGTGGCGAAGTGCATTCAGTTTGTGAATAACGAAATTCACGCAAAATCTGATATGCAACCTGAGTTGAAAGGTATGGGAACAACAGTCTCAGCGGTCATGTTTAGAGGCAACAAACTCCTTATCGGAAATGTCGGAGACTCTCGCGTTTACATGATTCATGACGGACAAGTTTTCCAAATGACGCGTGACCATTCATTCGTGCAAGAAAAACTCAATATGGGCCTTTATGGCCGTGCTGAAGCAGCGATGGATAAACAAAAAAACGTTCTCGTGCGCTCAGTCGGATTTGAACCGGATGTTCAAGTTGATGTGTTTACCTATCAAATTTGCAAAAATGATCTGTTCTTAATCTGCTCTGACGGACTTCATGGAAAAGTCAGTGATCGTGACATTCTTTACATCGTGCAAAAGAATGTCCCACAGCCCAACAAAGCGACCGTGCAAGACCTTCAGCGTGCAGTGAAAGAATTGATTGCCCAGGCCAATGCCAATGGTGGTCAGGATAATATTTCGGTCATTCTTTCAGTCGCCCAAGAATAATTCTTATTCCCAAGGCTTCACTGCACGATTACAATTATTTATGTCATTTTTCTCTCTACCCTTGAGGTAAGAAGCCATGAACAACTACTACACGTTGATGATTATTCCTGAGAAAGAAAAAGGTGTTAAGTCCTTCAAGATTCCTGCGCTTTTTTTTCGCTCTCTGGCCTTTTTCGTCGTCATGCTGATGCTTCTGTTAGGCATTCTCGCCTATGATTACTGGAAAATTCTTCAGCAAGTTTATGAGAATAAACACTTAGGTCTTGAAAATCGTCAGCTCAAAGAACAAGTGCAACTTTTCCAAATGAAAATGAATGCTTTGGCAGATGATCTTAAGCGCATCAACACTTTCGAGCGAAAACTACGAGTCATCACGGGCCTAGAAGAATCCACTGGCACTACTCCTCTCTACAATCCTTTAGTCCCCACTGAAGATGGCGCTGACCCTCGTCAAACCAATAACTCAATTCAATCACTCGAAAATGAATTAAATTTCACTGATATTGAAGATCGACCTGAGTTCATCAATTTGAAAAAAGCCTACGATCAAAAAATTGCCACCACTCTAGGATTAGAAAAAAGCTACAACATCACCAAACAGTGGTCGGAACTAGCTCGTCGCAGTTTTGGACTTTCTGGAGATTACGCGAGATTTGATTATCAATACGCTCGCATCAAAGATGTTGTTTCGACTCTTGAGCAAAATATTCATCACCTTGACCAACATTTACTCGATAAAGAGTCCTACCTTTCCTCGACACCAACTCTCCTACCTGCACAAGGCTGGATCACGAGTTATTTTGGCCAACGTATCTCTCCGCATTCAGGCAAACTTAAAATGCACGAGGGCATCGATGTAGGTGCACCATATGGTACTTCCATCATTGCTCCGGCAGATGGAATCATCACCTTCTCGGGAGAGAAGGCGGGGTTTGGCAAATTCGTGCAAGTTGATCATGGTTTTGGAATAGAAACAATCTACGCCCACAATCAATCTCTCCACGTTCGTAACGGTCAAAAGATTAAACGCGGCACTCTCTTGGCCGCTGTCGGTAATACCGGACACTCAACAGGGCCTCACCTTCACTACGAAGTGCGAGTCAATGGTATTGCAGTTGATCCACTATATTTCATTCTTGAATAAGCTCTGGAGTTACAATGTTTGATAAAGCACTAAAGTTATTTTTCGGTACCAAGCAAGATCGCGACCTACGTGCCCTTAAGCCGATGCTCGAGCAAGTTAATGCCTTAGAGTCTAAGTTTAAGGCGATGAGTGATACTGAACTGCAAGGCCAAACTCCCCTCTTCCGTGCCCGCCTAGAAAAAGGTGAAACCACTGACCAACTTTTACCAGAAGCTTTTGCCTGTATTCGCGAGGCCAGTCGCCGCGTGATGAATATGCGACACTTCGATGTTCAAATCCTCGGTGGCGTCGTACTTCACCAGGGAAAAATTGCTGAAATGAAAACCGGTGAAGGTAAAACCCTTACGGCCACTCTTCCGATGTATCTTAATGGCCTCACTGGTCGCGGCTGTCACTTAGTAACAGTTAATGATTATCTTGCTCAACGTGACTCCCACGAGATGGGTAAGTTGTATAATTGGATGGGACTTTCCGTGGGAGTTATCCTTGCCAACATGAATGATGATGAGCGCCAGAAGGCCTATGCCTGCGACATCACCTACGGTACCAATAATGAATTCGCCTTTGACTATCTTCGCGACAATATGAAGTTTGATTTGGCCGACTATGTTCAGCGTGACCACCATTTCTGTATTGTCGATGAAGTTGACTCAATTCTGATTGATGAAGCGCGTACCCCTCTTTTGATCTCAGGCCCTTCTGAAGGCAATACTCAGCTCTATGCGGTCGTCGATAAAGTGATCCCTCAGCTAACTAAAGACAAGCACTACACGGTTGATGAAAAAAGTCGTACTGCTGTTTTAACAGACGATGGAATTGTGCGTGTGCAGGATATGCTCAAAATTCCTAATCTATTTGATATTCGCCATATCGAAACTCTTCACCATTTAAATCAGGCCCTCAAGGCCCACACCTTGTTCCATCGTGACCAAGAGTATGTTGTAAAAGATGGCAAAGTAGTGATCGTAGATGAATTCACAGGACGCATGAAAGAAGGCTCTCGCTGGAGTGATGGTTTACACCAGGCCGTTGAGGCCAAAGAAGGTGTGGAAGTTCGCTCTGAGAACCAAACACTGGCCAGCATTACATTCCAGAACTATTTCCGCCTTTACTCAAAGCTCTCAGGTATGACCGGTACCGCTGATACAGAGGCCGAAGAATTTCAAAAGATTTATAGTCTTGAAGTCGTGGTGATGCCGACCAACCTGCCAATGGTTCGCGAGGACATGGCAGATGTCGTTTATGCCTCAAAGGCTGCCAAATATCAGGCGGTCGCCAACCTCATAGAAGAATGCAATAAAAAAGGTCAACCCGTTCTAGTGGGTACCATCACTGTCGAGTCATCTGAAATTATTTCCAATGTGTTGAATCAGAAAGGTATCAAGCATGAAGTCTTGAACGCTAAAAATCATGCTCGTGAAGCAGAAATCGTCGCCAATGCAGGTCAAAAAGGTGGCGTAACAATTGCCACCAATATGGCAGGGCGAGGCACAGATATTAAACTTGTTTCTGAAACTAAGACCGCAGGTGGTTTGTTTATTATCGGGACTGAACGTCACGAATCTCGCCGCATTGATAACCAGCTACGCGGTCGCTCGGGCCGCCAGGGTGATCCAGGTAAATCTAAATTCTTCCTCTCACTTGAGGACGATTTGATGCGTATTTTCGGCTCAGACCGTATTCGCGGCATTATGGTCAAATTAGGCATGAAAGATGATGAGCCTATTGAGCACGGCATGGTTTCTAATGCTATTGCCAAGGCCCAGAAGAAAGTTGAAACCCATAACTTTGATATTCGTAAGCATCTGTTAGATTTTGATAACGTTATGAATGAACAGCGAAAAGTGATTTATAAACTTCGCCGTGAAATTTTAAATGATGAAGGCAACCATGAGCTTTTGATGGAGATGATTGAGGACACCGCTTATCAACTCGAAGACCAATATCGTCCCGACAAGAAAGTGACTCTTTATGAGTGGCCTTGGAAAGATATCAATCAAGGCTTTCATAACATTTACAACACTACGATTGAATTGACGCCCAAAGAGTGTGCTGAAAAATGCAATAGCGATATTGCCCGCTACTTCAAAGAGAAGGGCCAAGAGATCTTTGATAAGAAAATGGCGGATTATGATGCGGAACAGGTCAAACTCACACTTCGAGAAGTTCTTCTCTCTACCTTTG
>JBIKNE010000053.1:0-8775 GCA_044358855.1 Bacteriovoracaceae bacterium
AATCACTCGCATTTTGTTGGAGCGCTTGATGTGCTTCCATTCAAAACCTAATGGGAGAATGGGTTTGCCAGGTGGACCAGGGTCTCGGTGGAGCCATAAAGCTTGGCCACCGGGCCCGAGCGAGCGAATCATGCAATCAATCCATTCCTGCCATGAATTAATCACAAATCGACGAGCAATATTGCGACGAGGGTCGACTGATTTGCGGCCACTCTCCGGCAAGAAGTACGGAGGATTAGCGACAATTAAAGGCGCTTGGATCTTTTGATCAAGATTGAATTCACCCACCGACTGCCAATGATAGATGGCCTCATGGAGTTTCGCTTTTTTTGTTATGTTGGGAATAAGATAATTTTCCCAATCTGCTTTTTGATATTCGACCAAATGAGCCGTCTCGATCGGAAGTTTCTGTGAAAGCTCACAAGTGATCACACCTGAGCCAGCACCTAACTCAATCATCTGTGAGGCTTGTTTTACTTGAATGAATTCCAGCACTGTTTCGACGAGAAAGAGTTGATCCCAGCCAAAGCGAAAGAAATCGGGTTGTAGATAATCATCAGGATCAATCATGGACGGGCGAGCTTCTCAATGAGGGCCTCATCAATTTGGCCTAACTCCACCAATTGTGAGAGAGCCCAAGTATCTTTCTCGTTCTCATTGAATCGTTTGAGATAAAGATGACGACGTTCCTTAAGAAGATTTTTAGCTGAGCTTGGGGCGACACGAACTAATACGCCACGGAGATCTTCTTGTTCGGCGAGAGCATGAAACAGGACTGCATTTTTTTCTTTAAGCGCTGGCAGTGTTTGTGCCAATTTTTCTCGGTATTGAGCATCGACAGGAAGGCGACCTAAAAAAATCCAGACTCTCTCGGCAAAATCTTTTTCATTAAAAAACTCTTCCATAAATCTTTGGTAGCGAGCACCACGCAATTCGCGATTTAAAAGCCAGCCGGCAAAACCAGGCACTAAATTTTGATGATAACGCAAATTGAGCTTGCTCAAGATTTCAGCTAAGTCCATTTCTTGAGCTTTAGTGGCTTCTTCAATGAGCTCTTCTTGATTGGTAAATTCTAAAATTCCTTGAAAGAAGACATCAACAATCACTCTTCCCTTCAGACCTCGTGCCAAAGATTGAAATAAATCCTCTACAATCCCCAATGTAAATTTCCCCAAAGGGTCATTGCGCCACGGAGTGATGCGAATACGCTCAATCGGATCACGCTCAAGCCACTCAGCGAGAATCTTCTCTGTTCTCACCCAATTACCCAGCTTCAAATATCCCACTGCTCTTAAAAGCGTGTAATCAAGATAGGGAGGCAGTTCATCCAACTCATCTAAGAGTTGAATGAGGATTTGCCTTTCGTTGGGTTTAAGTGCATGTTCACTAGACCAGATTTTTTTAATCTTACCTTCAAGCTTTTCCTGAATCCCTTTGGCACTCTCCGAAATACTCTGCAAATTCTTGTGCTGAGAGACCCAGTCTTTGAGAGGATGACCTTTGGGTAAAGTGACGACGCAATCCCTTAGAGAGAGCAAAAAAACTTCATTGGCGGTTTGGGAATTGTGAAGAAGTAGTGCCAACTGCATAGCAGGATCATCGAATTGTTTGCAATCTAAGCGAACTTTTCTAAAGACGCCTTCAAGTGCAAAACCATCAATATGGCTCATTAGCTGAAAAGAAAATGTTTCGTTTAGCGCGATTGGCTCAAAAAGACTTTTTTTTTGATATCAACGGGTGTGCTCTGGGCATACGCCGTAGGAACGACTATCGAAATCGCAGTTGGCATAATTTCTTTCAACAGGCGTTTTCTAAAATAAAGCATGCTGGCAAGAACTAACAAAATGACAAATGCACCCATCATGACGACTTTATCGCTGATCAGACGGGCCTTAGGCACATAGACAACTCGGGGCGGTGGAACTATTGTTGTTCCTTTCTTGGCACGCCCTGGTGCGACTGGTGTAGGAGTGGGAGCGACTTCTCTGCTGCGTGGTTTTGGTGGTACAGGAACAGGTGTTTCTTCGACACTTTCGGTGCTTAAATCGTCAGCTAAAATTTCATTTTTTTTTTCTGGATCAATCGCAGGCGCACGTCCAGTAGGCTTTGGTGCTGCCACTGGCGGTGGTGGTGGATCGTCTTTTAGTGAGGAGATATCAATTCCCCCTACCATCGTTATATCGTCTTGTTCGTCATGCCCCACTTCATGAGAGTCTAAATCGGCGGTCAGAACATCTCGTGCTTCGCTGATAGGATTGAAAGACTGTTTTTGATTTCCCAGTAGGTAGCGCTCGAGCTGGTCTTTTTCACGTAAATAAAACCAATAGCCGTTACCGCTGCAAATCTCGTCTTCTTGGCGGATTGAACCGTTATGATAGAGCTCTAGAACTTTTTCTTTGGAGACTGGCCCCAAGATATGATTTGATTTTGTGCGGATGAGCCAGTTCTTCTGCATTCAGATCACCTTGCCAAAAGGCCAATCATGGCCGCCAAGTCTTGATCGTTGAAGCGGAGGCCCAAGCTAATGGTAGCGGACGAATTGCCTTCCTTAGATATTAAATCCTCGCCCGAAACACGAGCAAAGAGCACATTCCAAAGTTTAACTTCGGCAAGAAGTCGAGCATTTGGACCGGCGTCTTGCTGATAATCAAATACTTCTAAACCGGTGCGAATGCCCCAATCAGGGAAGAAGTAATCAATACCCACACCACCCGTGCTCTCAATCAAACCAGCACGGATACCAAGGCGCTGAATGCGTCGACCAATCTGAAGATTAAATTTAAATTGGCTTTTGTTAATTCTGCGTGATTCCTTACAGGTCTCAGGACCGTCGTTGACACTGGTACAAGTTTCATTTTCACGCTCAATTTCAGGCCCATAGTCGTTTGTCACAACACCGATACGGAAAAAGCGCTCAGGAGCTGGATAGATATCAAGATCAAAGCGCGTATCTGTGCCCATACGAGTATTAGCACCCGTCGAGAGACCGATATCAGCTTCAATGTTGTTAATTCGGTTAACTAGTCGGTTTACACTGGAGAGCGTTTGTGAAACCTGGTCAACCACAGCGTCATCACGTAAGAGCTTACCCACAGTACCCTTGCCGTCTTTGACGTCAGCGATAATGTCTTTGAGATCTGTCACGGCTTTATCGGCCTTATCAAGAATGGGCCCAATCTTTGTCAGGTCGGCCATGAGTGAATTCTTCTGCAAGCGATCTGTTTCGTACTGAAGCTGTTCTGTGATGAGTTTGATGTTGTCGACAATCTCATCGACTTTGGTTTCATTCTTATCCATCACCCGCTTCAAGCTAGCCGTGAGGTCACGAATATTTCCAGTGATCGCTTCAAGACGATTTGAGCCGTCTTTTTCTTTGAGCGATTCTTTAATTAGGATCGCCACTTCTTTGATTTCTTTGATCATCCCACCGGCATCTTTACCGATAGTATCGAGCCCGCCAGCGATATCAGAAGGAACCAGTGCTCCCTCTTCAAGACGATTAGGATGATCCGCGCCTAAATCAATATCCAAATATTTGTCACCCAAGAACCCAACACTCTTAATTTGTAAGCGTGAGTTGGGAGTCATGATGATGTCTTCATTCATCTCAAATTCAACAAGTGCCTTATTACCTTGTAATCGGATTTGTTTGATACGTCCTGCATTGATACCGGCGACTTTGATGGGAGTTTTTTCTACGATACCACTGGCATCTTCCAACATGGTTTGATAACCGACGTAATTTCCAAACCCTGATTGATTCGATGTAATCTTCAAAGACATGAAGACGACACTGGCGAGGGCAAATAATGATAAGAGGCCGACTTTTAATTCACTCAATTGATTTCACTCCATGAAATCTGGGCACATCCATGTGCGCGTATATATATAGAATGATAACCGAATCCGCCTACAACTCAAGGAATCTGCGTATGGTCGGATTGTTTGAATTTTTAAATGCTTCCACAGTGGAATACTCCACTATCTTGCCTTTCTCCAAAAACATAATGTGGTCAGATATTCTGAGAGATGCGCGCACATCGTGAGAAATAATAAGTGAGGTCAGCTTAATGTCGACATTTATCTTCGCGGTGTTGGCAATCAAATCGCAAACTACTTGTGTACTGATGGGATCAAGGCCTGAAGTTGGTTCATCATAAAGCATAATCCTTGGCTCAAGCGCTAAGGCGCGCGCCAGACCTACACGCTTTCTCATACCACCTGAAAGCTCTGAGGGTAGTCGATGCCAAGACTCAGGAACTAATTCTACAGACTCCATCAGCTTAGAAACTTTCGCCTTGATTGCCGACTCTTTAAGTTTAGTAAATTCCCGCAGTGGGAAAGCAACATTTTCAAAAGCTGATAAATTATCAAACAGAGCAGCGTACTGAAAAACCATTCCAAAATTTCGACGAAACTCGCGAAGACCTAACTCATCAAGCGTTTCCATATCAGTACCAAGCGAAACAATTTTTCCGCTAGTAGGATGAGTCAGACCCAAGATGTGTTTCATCAAAGTCGATTTACCTGCACCCGAGAAACCGAGAATAGTCGTGATTTGTCCTTCCGGAATTCCGAAAGTGAGATCATTTAATACAGTCGCTTCGCCGTATTTTTTTGTTACATGATTAAAGGTAATGGCATCAGGCATACTTATCCTTACAAAATCTTCGTCAAGAAGCTTGAAATGAAATAATCACTCACGAGTACGGTGACCATGCCCCACACTACCGCGAGGTTGGTGCCCTTTCCGACTCCTTCGGCGCCACCTTTCACTTCAAAGCCATGGTAAGAACCGATGAGACTGATAAGAAATCCAAAACAAGCAGATTTAATTAATCCTTCAGCGACATGGCCTAAGCGCATAAAGTCGGAAAGTTTTTGGAAATACATCACATCATCAATGCCCAACACATGTACACCGACTAACCATGAACCAAAATTTCCGATGAGCATGAAAATGCCACACAAGAGAGGCATAGAAAGTGTGGCGCCGATCACGCGAGGAACGGCGAGATATTGGTGAGCATTAATGCCCATAACCTCGAGCGCATCAAGTTGCTCCGTCACTTTCATCGAGCCAATCTGTGCCGCCATCGCTGAACCACAGCGACCAGCGACAACTAATCCGGCAAATACAGGTGCAAGTTCTTTTGCGAGTGAGATCGCCACAACCGGACCCACGATGGAATCCATGTTAATTGCCTGGATGCCTAAGTACATTTGCAAAGCAAAGACGGCACCAGAAAAAAGTGAAGTGAGACCGACAATGAACAAACTTTTGTTACCGATGAAGTACATCTGATCCATTAAAAGCTTGAGTCGAAACGGAGGCTGGACACCCCAGAAAAAAACCTTACCAGTAAACTGAGTAAAACGACCGAGGCCACCTAAGAGACCCAAGACCCCTGCACCAATACCTTCGATATATGTTTTCACCATCACCATAAACTATCCTATTCGGTAAACGCGAGGAACTCGAGAACTGATGCCACACAAAGCCTGATAAGCATGAGTGTTCATGTGAGTTGCCCAATCTATTAACGTTTGAGGGTTCGCTTCCCAAAATTTTACTTCATCACCGACGTTAATTTTTCCCAGCGCACTGGTATTAAAAAATAAAAACGCCATATCCATATTCACTCGACCAAACACACGGGCCTTCTCACCATTGATCATAAAATCATGACCTGAGCTCTGAGTGGGAAAACCATCGCCATAACCAATCGGCAATACCGCGATGACACCATCTTCGCCTGCCACGTGTGTGCCATAACCAACAGGAGTTCCCTTTTTAACAGGAAATACTTTCATCACACGCGTAATAAGACTGGAAACCATTTGTGTTGACCCTTGAAAACTCCAAGGTCCATACAACATCAGTCCTGGTCTCACCCATGTTTCATCACAAGCAAAATTTTGTTCAATCGCTCCAGAGTTCGCTAGCGATGTTTCTTCAATCGAAATCCCCATCCCGCGAAAAAGTGCCAAAGCATCATTAAACTGAGCGCGCTGCTTATGGGATTTATCTTCAGGTTTAATTTCACTGGCTGCACGCGCGAAATGACTCATCAAATGTTGAATTGATTTTCTTCCACTTTTTACAATCGCTCTTCCCATCTCTTCCCAATTTTCTGCATCGACACCGATACGGTTCATGCCGGTATTGAGTTTAATTGTGAGAGGAAGATGCTTAAAGCATGGATCATGCAAAAAAGTTTTAAGCGATTCCATGTCGTGAATGACCGGCAAAAGATTTTGATGAGCATAACGACTATGAAACTTAGGTTCTGTTACGAGAGTGTCGGAGAAAACATAAATGCGGCCGGAATAATGAGGCAGAGATTGTTGAAGACTCTCGCCTTCTGCAAGTGTAGCCACACCCATCGCTTCCGCTTTAATTTCTTCAGCTAAAAATCGACCGACAGGCAAAAGACCATGTCCGTAGGCATCGGCCTTAATCATAGGAAGCACGCGCGCTCTGGGAGCAAGTTTTTTCACTTGCTCAAAGTTGTGGGCCAACGTGGCCCAATTAACTTCTAGGCGGGTGTATGCTCGCATATTGTTATTGGGCCGATGAGTTCATCGGGCGTGCTTGCATGCGGGCCTGGGCTTCCATAATGGGAAACTCATCAAACTCACGCTCGAGTACGCGCAGATAATTAACTGCGGAAGGTGCAATTAATTTCACTGTTGGTTTCGCCTCTTCACCTAGCAAACGAGTCTCATCTTCAAAGTATTTCCAAAAAGGAAAGGCTGCCAAGAGATCTTTCGCTTGATTGAAATCACGCTCTAGGAATGGTTGCTGAATAAAAAGCACCACATGCCATGGGCCCATGAAACTAAAACGTGTGGTCTCATGCATGACTTCGCCCAAACGAATGAAGAAGTCATTAAAGGCCGGCGAGTAGTGATAGCGATTGCCGGTTTTTTTCTTAATCAAATTCATCAACGGAGTGAAACTCAAGAGAACGACTTTTTCACTGGCTTCCACTTGATGATGATGAAGTTTATCTAAGTGATCAAGCGCCTCCCAAACTGGACGGGCCTGCATTTGGGGACGAGGCATCTCGCGGCTTAAGCGCCAACGACGCCAGCTAGCGGTCAACATCTGGCCCATCAAGTCCCATGGAAACTCAATCAATCGCTCTTGATCGACTTCCACATACACCAACATTTCAGGATGAGCAGTTCCACCTAAGAGACGCAACTCAACTGGATCATTTTCAAATAGATCGCTCGCCACTTGCCAGGCCATATCAATGGCGAAAGGCTCGATACCTTGGGCGCAGTCTTTACCAATCCAAAGTCCTGGTAGGGCCAACCACTTCGGACGCTGGATACTTGGAGTGACTAGTTTTTGGCGATTGTGGCCCAATTCATACATCGCCACTTTTTTTACAGGTTCCCATTCTGTGAGTTTTTTAAAGAGAGCTGTCGTGAATTCACCATTCATCGCTTCTTCTTCTAAATTTCTCATCATGGAATCGATAAATTCAAAATGCGCTTTAAATTGTTCGCTCTCATTTTTTTCGCCAATCAAGCGCGCTGAACGCGTTTGCAGACGAGAGATACGTTCTTCGAGTTCTTGATTGCGAGTCTCGATCGCCAACTCGCGACGACGACGCTCAGTGAGTGCAAAAATTTGCGCTTCGAGGGCACTATCCCCTGAAATATAAGCATAGGCCGGCAGATTAAATGTTGATTGCAATAAAAACTGCGTTTCAATTTTGTGATAAAAAGCCGTGCAAAGAGTTCCATCTTTCACACGAGGATGATCTTTAAATTTAGTGGCACCAAAACTCATTTTCGTTACATCGACGATCGCCAGATCAGGTGCTTCGAGTTTTACCGCCATCCAGAATTCATCGAGTTCACGATAAAAATGGGCAAAGATGCCGGCCTCACGCAAGGCCAGTGAAAGATTCTGGGCACCCTGAACATCTTCCATGAGAAGGGCGACGCTTAAATCTCGTTTCTTAAATTCTGTTTTCTTCATAAAACCCACTCCGTTGGTTTTTAATACACTCTCAGGCTAGCCCGACGAGTCGCAGAATGGCCAGAGCGACCTCCTCTGGAGAGCGGCTGGCATCGACTTTTTTTGGCACTTGATCAAACTGCTCTTTTCTCTCTGAAAAAAGCTTACTTAAAGTCTCTTTTCCTTGCGCCACCAAAGGCCTCGTGGCACTCGTTTCTTGAATCCGCTGCCAGCAAACTTCAAAAGGACAGTCGAGATGAATCACAACCGCGTCACTGTGCTGAAGAAGACCTAATCCCTGTCCCAAACTTCCTCCCCCTAAGGCCAAAATCCAAGGGGCCGGCTGTTTTAAAACGTCAGCAAGGGCCTGTTTTTCACGGGCGCGAAACTCATCCCAGCCCCATTTTTCTATCAGTTCGGCTAAAGGGGCCTCGCCCTTTGAAACCAAAAGATCCAAATCCATGGCTTTGAAGCTAGGCCACTGGCGACCTAACTCAGCTAAAACCGTTGTTTTTCCAGCGCCGCTAAATCCCGCCAGCACGAGTTTGAGCTCAGGGCTTTTCATTCTAAGTGCCTTCCATTAGTAATGTCTCACCAGAAGGATAAAGCATGATGACCCCTTTAGAAACTACTCTCGAAGCTCGCATCAATATGGCGAAGCTGCCACTCAATGCGCGTCTGAACTATAAACTCGATAAAACGCAAAATTGGTTGAAAGATATTTTGCTCGAGATGAACGAAAATGCCAAAGATCGCACTCCTGAAGAGTGGCTCAATGAGACAGAAATCACTCTTGA
>JBIKNE010000054.1:0-8750 GCA_044358855.1 Bacteriovoracaceae bacterium
AATCCACTCATTGGTGTTGAGGGCCGTGTTCGCTTATTAAATAATCTTGGCGCTGTACTTGAGAGTAATAAAACGATTTTTAAAGACGGCCGCCCGGGCAATATTATTGATTATCTTATCACTCGATACGGTACGACTATTCCGGCAACCGGCGTTCTTCGTGCTGTGCTCGATGGTTTGGGGCCTATCTGGCCAGGTCGACTTACTCAAGATGGTGTAAATCTCGGTGATATCTGGAATCACTCAAAGTTAGGCATGATTGCCTTCCATAAACTTTCACAATGGATGACCTATTCATTGATTGAACCGATTGAAGAAGCCGGAGTGAAAGTAACTGGAGTTGAAGGACTCACAGGCCTTGCCGAGTATCGTAACGGCGGACTTCTCCTTGATAGCGGTCTTTTAAGTTTTAAAAATGCCAATGATGCGCAAAAAACATGGACTCCTGATAGCGATCTCATCATCGAATGGCGCGCTCTCACTGTCTATTTCCTAGATATCATCGGAGCTGAAGTACAAAAAGCATTGGGCAAGTCTCCAGCAGACTTTCCATTAGCGAAAGTACTCGAGGGCGGAACCTGGTGGGCCGGCAGAAGAATTGCTGCTGAAAAGCGCGCTGGTGGTGGACCTCCACTTAATATTCAAAGTGACGGAACAGTCTTTTAAGAGGATCAAATGAAAAACGTACAAATTATCAGTCACCCACTCATGCAGCATAAACTTGGGTATCTGCGAGACAAAAACACGCATTCTGCAGAGTTTCGTGAAATCATGAAGGAAATTGGCCGAAGTCTTGCTTACGAGGCGATGCGTGATTGGCAGGAAATGGATGAAGTCGCCATTGAGACTCCCATAGCTAAAACCAATGTGCAGCGTTTAAAAAACCCACCGATTGCCGTTTCTGTTATGCGCGCAGGTAACGGTCTACTTGATGCTGTACTAAGCATGATTCCTGTCGCCAGTGCGGGTTTTATCGGAATTTATCGCGATAAGTTTATTCACAACACAGTTGAGTACTATTTTAAATTACCGGCCAACGTTATCGGTAAGCGTGTACTTCTTTGTGATCCTTTAATTGCGACTGCCGATACCATGGTGGCGGCGATTGATCGCCTTAAGAGCTATCAAGTTGGGACCATCACTGTACTTTCTGTTTTGGTGAGTGAACATGCCCTTCAGCGCTTAGAAAAATTTCATCCAGATGTAAAAATTATCACCTTGAATGTTGAGAAAGAAATGAATGAGCTTGGCTATTTAGTACCTGGCCTAGGAGATGCGGGTGATAGACTCTACCAAACCAAATAAGATTTTTGTCATCGGTGTCGCCGGAGGCTCTGGCTCTGGAAAAACTTTTTTTGCCGACGCCTTACATAAGGCCTTAGGTAATGACTTAAGTACTATCGTGTATCAAGACAATTTCTATATTGATCAATCTCATAAGTTTGATCACGATGGAGGTTCAGTTAATTTTGATCATCCAGACAGCTTAGATTTTCCTCTCCTGGCGGAAAAACTCAAGGAACTCAAAGCAGGACATGCGGCCTCTGTTCCCATTTATGATTTTGCGACACATAAGCGGCGCCAGGATACTCTTCATGTCGCTCCTCGCAAGGTTATTATTGTTGATGGCATTTTGATTTTTCATCCGCCTTATGTTCGTGAACTATTTGATGAAATGATTTTCTTTGATACTCCTGAAGATCTTAGATACGAGCGCCGGCTTAAGCGCGATGTAGAAGAGAGGGGACGCACTCCTGAAGGGGTACGTGCACAGTTCATGAAACAAGTTAAGCCCATGCATGACCAGTTCGTTGAACCATCTAAAAAGTTTGCCGGGACTGTTGTCTGTGATCTTGGTGATTATAATGATGCACTCAAGGATTTTTTGAATAAGTTTTCATCTGCTAAAAAGCTTTAGGGCCTTGTTAGTTTGCAACTGACTAAGTTCAAATCTACCTTGCCATCTTTGATGCATTCATTGAGAAGGACAGTCTGTTGTCCGTAGCGAGCACCATGAAAAATACTGACTGAGCCATCAGAATCCACTTCGCATGGATTGTTATCTGTACATGAGCGACCACTCTTGTTGAAAGTGTTGCTTATGCCTACAACTTGGCGAGTGTCTTTTAATAATACTGGTGAGCCTGAAGTTCCATTGCTCTGTTCGCAAGTGCCGGAGAAGCGAAGACTTTGAATAAAATCAAATCCACCTTCACGTAATCCAACGAGAACTTCATCAATTGCACAATCGAAGTCCACGTTTTTGTGTCCCGAAATGACTTCAACTAAATCAGCTTTTTTAGGAGAAGTAGTTGAGAGTTCAAATGAACGAATCCCGCGATCAAGTAAGTCTTGATAGCTTAGATGAAGTTCGTAAACCGCCATATCGGTGCCGGTCATGGTAGCGTAGACAAGTTTACGGGTATTTAATTTTAGTTTTGTAAGACGTTCAGTCACGAGAGATACAGAGCGTGATTTAGTTTGGTTAACAATCGCTTGGCCAGGCGTTAGTACCATCCGACCAAGCAGATTTGTTACGCAGTGACCGTTGGTCATGACCCATGCTTTATTTGTCAGGGGAGTACCAGCTGTTTTGAATACAAATCCAGAGCAGTTCGAGAAATCAGCTGTACCTTCATAGCGGCTATCCAGGGCCCACAGAGGAAAACTGATGAGTGCTAAAAATAGGTATTTCATAATGCTGGGTTCTAGCACCAAAAATGGTAGGTGCCTCTGATAGGGTAGATATTTCAGGGTTAGCTTTTATCGAGCTTTCACGACTTTTCAAATGTTTCAGAAGATAGGAAATTAGTTTCCATGCGCATGGCCTTAGTATTCCTTAGTATGCTCTTGATCTCCTGTGTTCCTGATAAGGGGAAGCTGACCTATTCTTTAGATGGCAGATTGAACGAAGAGATTACTCCTATCACTACAGCACCAACATTTGAGCAAATCAAAAACGATATTTTGGTGCCTCGATGCTTGGAGTGCCATAAGTGGGTGCGTGATGAAGCGCGCGTAAGAAGGAAGCTTGTGCCAGGAAACGCTGAAGAAAGTGAGCTGTTTCAAGTGGTCGAGTCGGGGGAGATGCCAGAAGACGCTCCACCACTTCCAACAAGAGAACTTGAACTCATCCGCTCTTATATCAATTCAATCGAGTAGGCCTTAGCGCTCCAACCATTCTTTATATGTCCCTGGGAACTGGCGAATCACACCCTTATCAACTTCCCACACACGATTACAAAGCTCGCGTAAGAAGTGACGATCGTGACTCACGAGCATAACAGTACCGTCGTAGGCCTTAAGTGCATCGAGCAGGATTTCGCGTGAGCGAATATCCAAGTGGTTGGTAGGCTCATCCAAAACGAGCAAGTTTTTTGGAGTCGCAAGAATTCCTGCGAGTACGAGACGGGCCTTCTCACCACCAGAGAGATATTTTACTTTCTTTTCAACATCGTCACCGCGAAACAAGAAGGCAGCAAGAAGAGAACGTACCGCTCCATCTGTCATCATAGGGACATAGTTTTTAACTTCATCCCAAACAGTGTTGTCGGGCTTTAAAACATCGAGAGTGAATTGGCCGAAGTAACCAAACTTGATTCCTTCACCGGTTTTAACTTTGCCTTCAGTCGCTTCAACATCACCCGTAACCATCTTTAAAAGAGTTGATTTACCAGCTCCGTTGACACCAATCACTGCAAGTTTTTCTTGGCGGCGAACTGTCGCAGAGAGACCCGAGAAAACTTTGTTTTCAACACCGTCATCGCGCTTCCAAGTTTTACCAAGATTTTCAATAACAACGACATCGTTACCACCGCGTGGCGCTTGCGGGAATTCAAATTGAATCGCCATCTCATCAGGAGTGACTTCTACGCGTTCAATTTTATCAAGTTTTTTGACTCGTGATTGTACTTGGGCCGCATGAGAGGCACGTGCTGCGAATTTGGCAATAAACTCTTCTTCTTTTTTGAGCATGGCATCTTGGCGATCTTTCTGGGCTTCCAGCTGTTCGCGACGAATATTTCTTTCGCGCTCATAAAAGTCATAGTTGCCAGTATAAGTGGTGACGGCCCCATGGCGAACTTCGACAATTTTATTCACGATGGCGTTCATAAACCAGCGATCATGGCTGGTCATCAGGATGGCACCTTGAAAGGCCTTAAGCCAAGCCTCTAGCCACAAAATAGTTTCGAGATCAAGATAGTTGGTCGGCTCATCCATTAGGATGACATCTGGTTTTGTGATGAGCACTTTTGCCAGGGCGATGCGCATCTTCCAGCCACCTGAGAAGTGCTCAACAGGTGTTTTGAAGCGATCAGGGCCAATACCAAGACCAGTGAGAACTTCTTGCGCGCGAGTTTCCATATCAAATCCGCCCCGCTGCTCAAAAGCAGTTTGGGCATCACCGAGTTTTTCTAAAATCCCTGCAAGCCAATCATCATCGGGGGCATTATTGGGATCAGCGTAAGCGTTATCAAGTTCAGTTTGCAGCCGATCAAGTTCGTCTTTGAGTTTTACGATTTGCAAATCACCCGTCATAACTTCCGAAAGAGCGGAGCGGCCTTTCATTTCCCCTACGTTTTGCGAGAAGTAGGAAACGCGCCAACCAGAAGGCATCGAAATAGAGCCCGTGTCAGGTTTTTCTTCGCCAACAATTAAACGGAAGAAAGTGGTTTTCCCGGCACCGTTAGGCCCCACTAAACCAATCTTTTCTCCAGGCTTAATTTGAAATGAAGCGTTCTCATACAACGTGTGACCGGAGTGAGATTTGGTGATGTCACTAATAGCGATCATAACAATTATCCTTAAGCGGCGTAGCGTTTTAAAATTTCTATGGGGATGATTTCAAGTGTTTTTTGATGACATGACTCTAATACAATCTTGGGAGCTGCCTCATTTTCATGGGCCTCTAGCCATCGACGGGCACAGACGCACCATTTGTCTCCTGCTTTGAGTCCAGGGAAATTATATTCTGGTCTTGGAGTGGAGAGATCGTTCCCGAGATACTTACTCATATTAAGAAACTCATCTGTCATAATCGCACAGACGGTATGGAGACCTTGATCTTCATCAATCGTGCGGCAAAAGCCATCACGGAAATAACCGGTCATAGGTTCAAAGCAGCAAGACTTGAGAGGTTCACCAAACACATTCAGCGGCTTCAAGCTTGTACCTTTTTATGAGCAAGTTTCGCGCGCAGAATTTCAATGGCCATAGGAAGAACTGAAACAACGATGATTCCAATGACAACCAATCCAAAGTTTTTCTTCACGACGGGAATATTGCCAAAGAAATAACCGGCCAGGCAGCAGATGAGAACCCATAGGAGGGCCCCGACAACATTATAGGTAAAGAAGCGCCCGTAATTCATATTACCAACGCCGGCCATAAATGGAGCGAAGGTGCGTACGATCGGAACGAAGCGAGCGATGATAATGGTTTTCACGCCGTACTTGTCGTAGAAGCCTTGGGTTTTTTCTAAGTATTCTTTTTTTAGAAATGGATACTTTCCTGACAGCACCTTCGGACCCAAGTAGCGACCGATATGGTAATTGACGGCATCGCCAATCACAGCGGCGACAAAGAGAGTTCCCATCATGATGTAGAGATCAAGTGAACCCAAAGCCGCGAGGGCGCCAGCAGCAAACAGCAACGAGTCACCCGGCAGAAAAGGGGTAACAACGAAGCCCGTTTCAGCAAAGACAATTAAAAATAAGACAGCATAAGTCCACGCACCATATTCAGTGGTGATAGCGACTAAATGCACATCAATTTTGAGAATGAAATTAATCACGGTCCAGGCGAAATCAATTAGGTTTTGCATGGGGGCATTTTAGATTGCCGGAACTATTCTGGGAAGTTCAGAATGACTCGATTCCAACGGTAATTACACCCTGGGTCAGCTTTAAATCTGTAAGCTTTTCAGCTTAAACCCCAAATTTATTTATCCGTGCTATGAGCACTCCCATGAATATTTTGGCCTCTTGGCAGTACGACTTCCTTCAGAAGCGCTATCCGATCAATATGACGGAGGCGGTGAAAACTATTCGTAAGCCTTTGAATGACATCATGGGGCCAGAATTTAAGGATGCTATTCAAGGTAAATTTGTGGTCGATTTCGGCTGTGGCCATGGTGATGATGTGGCGAGCATGGCCCAGATGGGTGCCAAGCTTGCTTATGGCCTAGAACTTAGACCAGAACTCGTTGCCGATAATCAGAAACGCATTAGTTTCACAAATAGTGGATTTGCCACACAACTTCCGCCTGATCTGCAAGGCCTTGCCGATATGGTGATCTCTATCGATGCTTTTGAGCATTTTGCCGATCCGGTCTTTATCTTAGGGGAAATGTATAAAACACTAAGACCTGGTGGAGAGGCGTGGATTAGCTTTGGTCCTACATGGCTTCATCCCTATGGCGGACATCTGTTTTCCGTCTTTCCTTGGGCGCATTTGATCTTATCTGAGAAGGCGCTGGTCGCTTGGCGCGCGCAATATTTTAAAGATGGGGCGACTCGCTTTGAAGAGGTGGGTGGCGGACTTAATCGCATGACCATCGCGCGCTTTGAGAAAATTGTAGCAGCAAGTCCATTCAAGCTTGAGAAGCTTCATTGTAATCCATTAAAAGGTAAAAGATGGTTACAGCTAATCTTAGGACGCGAGCTTGCGACGGGTCTGGTTACTGCTAGGCTTCGTAAATAATTATTGACCAGCACCGGTAATAACAGTCTTGATCGTCTTGATAATCACTAACATATCTAACCAGACACTACGATTTTTCACATAGTACAAATCAAACTGTAGCTTCTCTTTTGAGTCTTCTTGTGAAAAGCCATAACGGAATGTCACTTGCGCCCAACCCGTCACTCCTGGTTTGACTAAGTGGCGCAAACCAAAGAAAGGAATATTGGGAGCAAGCGATTTTTCAATAATCTCTGGGCGCTCAGGGCGTGGTCCCACCAAACTCATTTCACCTCTAAAAATATTGATCAACTGCGGGAGTTCATCCAAGCGGGTTTTTCGTAATATGTGGCCCAATGGAGTGATACGCGCATCTTTAGGTTTTGCCCATTGGGCACCGTCTTTCTCTGCATCGACCACCATTGAGCGCAGCTTGTAGAGCGTGAAGTTTTTGTTATTGAGTCCCACTCGATTTTGCGTAAAGAATATCGGGCGACCGTGCACAATCAAGAGAATGGGGAACAAGATAACTGCCACTGGAACTAGTAGGATCAAGAGTATAAGTGCGATAGAGCGATCGATAAAAGCTTTTAAAAGATCATGGCTAATAGAGTCTTGCTGGCCACAGTATTCAATAAACCAGGCCTGATCAATTGAAGCCAGCGGAATCTTACCAGAGATTTTTTCGGTAAAATAGGCCAAATCCACCACCTCAACTCCAGAGCCTAAGAGTGAGAAAACTTTTTTATAAAGCTGCTGATCACTAATAGTATTACGCTCAATCGCGACAAGATGAATGTCTTTAGGAATTTCTAGTTGCTCAGCTTCTGTCGGAGTGACTGAAGCCAGAATCTTGTAGCCCAAATAAGGCTTCTTCTTAATTTCTTCATTGGCAATATCGAGTGTTTCTTTTGAACCAATCAGCAGGGTATTACGTAGACGACTGCCACTCGAGAGAAAGCTAAAAAAGAAATGGCGCCACTCAAACATCATATAAGGAACAAGTAGAGCAATCACTAAAAGGCGAGTTCCAGGAAGCACTTCTTGATACACTTCAGGCAAGAAATACATCACCCCAATAGAGACCACGGCCGCAACGGAAGTTGCACGAATAAGTGAGATCGGCAGTTCCGCTGGATTATGTGTTCTGAGGGTGTAGAGACCTTCGGTAAAATACATCAAAATCCAGATACCTAAGAGGTAAGAGAAACCTTGAAAATGAACTCCATAATGGGCATTTTGTTCGATAGGAAGCAGTGATAACGCCAGGGCGATATAGAGGATGATTGCATCTACTATCAATAAGATAACGGTCTTTTCTGAATTAGACATATCCTATGAATCTAAGTATTTCGGGTAATTATGTCTATTAAGACTGTAATCTTTTCTACGGTGCACAATAAAATTCTAATTTGAGGTAATAAGGCACACACATTTCTTTCGGGAGTCCGCATGGAGTTGCCTAAAACAACTGAGTCTACCAAGTTGCACGAACTAGCGCGCAACATTGATTATTCTTTGCGCATTCACAATGTGAAGTCTGTGGTTGTGACATCTGATTTCGTGGGAGAAGGGAAAACGGCATTGGTGGCGGAAGTGACGCCTGTTCTTGGAAGTGTTTATCAAAAACGTGTTCTTATATATGACTGTCAAGCCCCCTCAGAGACTGGCCTCGGTCATACGATGCAGCTTCGTGCATCTGACAAGGCCCATATCTACCGCACACAGTATCCATTAGTAGACTATGTTAATGAAACTGAATTGAGCTTCCTAGAGAATCTCTCTGAGCGTGAGCGCGCTCAGAAGCTGACAGATTTTTTTAATGATACCGCCAGAGGCTATGACACCGTGATGGTTGATGCCAAAACTCGTCGTTCTGAAGGTAGCTCGTTGCCAAAGCTTCCGATTGAAGGAGCCATTATTGTTCGTTCAATGAAGAGTCAGGGAAAAGAGACTAAGAAAGTAACTGATGAACTACGTGATAAAGAAATCAAAATTATCGGATTAGTTCTTAACGAGGGAATCGCGTGAACACAGATAAAGTATTGTTGCGGGATCTATTTAATATA
>JBIKNE010000055.1:0-8733 GCA_044358855.1 Bacteriovoracaceae bacterium
ATGGAGCATCGGTAGATGAAAAAGACGATCGAACCGATAATCAGCAAGGAAGTTTTTCACAAACCACTCGAGGAAAGTTTTGGTGGCTTAGAAGTGGCATGATCTCTCATACTCGTGAATTAAAAACGGTCTCACAGGGAGAAGAAACTTATCGCGGTGAGAGTCGCAGCGTGCAAGGTGGTATTCAATTTAAGTTGGGGCACTTTGAAACGATTGCTGGTCTCTCCTGGGATGGCGAGTGGCTTTCAACCGAGACATTTAAAAGACAAAATGATTTAGGTTCTATTTTTATTCTCGAGAGACTTTCACTGGATAAATGGTTATTTGAAGCAGGAGCGCGTGTCGAAGAACATCAGCGCTATGATGGTTTTGTCGCCTATGAAGGAACAATAAGCTATCAACCAAGTGAGGCCTGGCAGATTTATACGAAGGGGGCCCGCGGCTACAAAACGCCCTCGCTCTACCAACTTTACGCTCCACCGCTATTTGGTTCACCACTGGGTAATCCTGACTTAGTTCCGGAAAAAAATATTTCCGTTGAGATTGGTGCACAGTGGAAGAGTGAACACCAGATTGATCTCATTGTGTTCCAGCAAAACTTTCAAGACCTAATTACTTATAGCAATACAGGTTACCAGAACAGAGGAGATCTGCGAGTGAGGGGAGTTGAATTAAGTGGTCTCACTCGTGAATTTATCTGGGGACAAGTATCTGCCAGTAGCTCGATACTCGATTTTGCTCATTATTCAAAAACTCCACTGCGTCGTCCTCCATATCTGATGAGTGCTTCTTGGATAAAAAATTTCGGGGCGATTACGACAGAGCTCAATGCACGCGCTATCGGCGGAAGAAAGGATGTCGATCTCGCAGGAGATAATGCTCGTTTAGTCGCTTATGAAATTTTAAATGCCTCGGTTAAGTGGAATCCTAACGAAAAAGAACAGTGGAGTTTTAACTTAGGCAATATCACGGACAGAGAGTACGAAGATGTCTGGGGCTACAGTGTGGCGCCACTTAATTTTCAAATACAGTATTTAAATAGATTTTAAAAAAAGAAGGGGTGAGACAAGCTCACCCCATGAGAACTTAACTAATTACCAGCGACGGCCTGGGCGACCATCATCACGGCCCCAGCGATCGTCACGACCACCGTTGCGGTCTGATAGACCTAGTACTTTAATCGTTGAAGGACGGTCACGGCGACCACCCATCTCAGAGCGACCTTGGATTTGGATATTGCGGATACATTTCTCGCGACGGCCAAATGTGTCGTTATCAAGACGCAACCAAGAAGTTTCAGAACGCTGAGAAAGGTATCCAGGAGCACGCACGTCATCTAAAGAACCATCAGCGTACATAACAGTTACGCGGTTGATGTATGTGCCGTCACCAAGTGACTGAAGCATAATGGCATCAACGTTACATACTGGACGAGCAAAAGGAGGATTTGAGTGACGGCCACCAACTTCATCGACAAAAATGTCTGAAAGATAAACAACACGGATGCCATCAGCTTGAGTCAAGCGATCGTTACCTGGGAATGGGCGAGGACCTGGGCCTGGGAAAGGACGAGGGCCTGGACCTGGGCGACGGAAATCAAGATCAAGAGTTGCGATCAATTCGATTGTAGATGATTTCCAGAATGAACCGCGGCTAGAAGCTTCAACAATAATATTGTCGATGCAACGAACATGACCCCGAAGATCAAATTCTTGAGTCGCTTCACCTTGGCGAAGAGTTTGACCAACGTAGAAACGTTGAGCAGCGTTACGATCAGCAAAGTTAACAGTAAGTGAACGGATATCAGCTTTGTCTTTTTTCATAACAGCTTTGATACCAACAACATTACAAAGATCGCGGAAATCTCTGAGAACTGGGTTTGACTGAAGGTCTGAAACAGTGACTGTTCCAAGACTTCTTTCTTCTAAGCGAGCGTGAGTAGCTGTTGAAAGCAATGAAGCAACAACGGCAACTCCTAATAGTTTAATCATAGACCCTTCCTTTGATAGGTTTGACAAGAATGGCGCTAAGATAGGGTGGCCCGGGATTTTTATCTAGCAGTGCTTTTTGGCACCAGGGAAATTCTGCTGACATGGCCTCTAAGCATGAATTTTTTACCTGAATCTTTAGAAGGCTTAAGGCTTAGTGGAGGGATTTATCGCTCTTATCTTCAAAGCAGCAGGATCCAGGGTGATCATCAAGCTCTTCAGCTAAGCTTTCCTGAAAGGCATCCAAGGGTGCACCCTCGACACCTAAAGAAGCCGCCAGAGTTTGATTAACGGTAGGGTGATCAATTTTAACTTCTAGGCCCATGGCCTCAAATTCAGCTGCAGCGACATAGGCCTTGTCAGCTTGGGCTACTGGACACTCGAAGAGGACTTGCTCAGATTGAACATCAATGACTCTGACTTTAAGCAAAATTCACTCCGTAGTTGAAGAGTTCCTAGGCCAATGGTAGTTGTCACCCTATACCCTTGTAAAGAGTGACACTATGTTCGTTTTTCTCATAGAGGCCAACCCACTGATATCCGTTTGGTTAAAGCACCAAGTAGAGGCATGTGGTGATAAATTTTATCATTTAGCATCGCTGAAAGATGCTGCTTATTTTATTCAAGATTTGAATCCTGATGTCTTAGTGATTGATGGACAAACTGCGCAGAAGGATGCTGGCGAGTTTGTTATGGGTCTCAAAGAGTTTCCTCATATTAAAAATATTCCTACGATTGGTTTGGGTCTAGGTTTGCCTGAATGGGCAGGGCTATTAAATATCAAGGGTCAACTCTCTAAACCGCTTAATCCTGAAAAGTTTCATGCTGAAGTTCGTGAGCTTTTAAAATAAACCCTTGTCCTTCGCGGCCCGACGACTCATTATTTAAGCATAATATTATACGAGGAGCGGCGATGGCTTTTGAGAAACGCGACAAAGTAATAATGGGTGTGGGAATTGCGGTAACGATAATATTTTTTTTAGCGACAGTCTATTTCCGCAGTGGAGCTTTTTAATTTTAGTGCATCTGCCATGAGCGAGTGCGATCGCGTTGTGACATAAAGAGCGCACTCACCTGACGGTCATGTACCGACAGCAACACATCAACCAATTCTTGATAATGACAATGAATCCACTGCGCCGCTAAATGGGTAGGTGTTTCAAGCACCAAGGTGCCGTCAGTTAAAACCACCGGACGAACATTCTTAAACCATTGATGATGAACTTCAGGTCCCAATACTTCTAAAAGTTGTTCAGAAACTGTGAGCCACAAATAGCTCGCCTTTACGACTGGACAGGCATTTTTTAGCGCCTCAACAGGTCGTGTGCTCCCGAAGCCTCGTCCAAGACGGGCCTCGTTGCTATAAGTTGTTCGTTTTAATGGGCGTGATTTTTTCAAGAGCGACAGGTTAAAAGATGCCTGCCACTCTCGCAAGTAAAACTTCGCTTAACTTTCTACATCAATTGTTTGATCCCACTGAGGAGCATCAGGTGCAAGGATGAAGGGATTCAAACCGAGCTGCGCAAAAATAAAATCTGGAATGCGTATACGATAAAATATTCCATTCTCATGAGAGCCCGTTTTAACGATGTTAGCATTCGCTCGAATCCGTGCATGAGCGTCACCGGCATCGTAGGGAACGAATAAATCGTAATGATCCTGTTGTGAGAGGAAATAATCAATGACGTGGGTACGTAAGTTGCGCATATCCTCATCGTCATAGCTTGAAACTAAAAATGATTGAGGGTACTGACGCATGATGATGCGGGCCCGCATGGGGTCATTCAACAAATCTTTTTTATTAAATACGATGAGTTGTTTTTTATCTTGAATATTTAATTCCTTAAGGACGTCTTGGGTAACTTCAAGATGTTTTTGAAAGTTTGGGTCTGAGATATCACAAACAATTAATAGAAGATCAGCTTCAATCGCCGATTCAAGAGTCGTTTTGAAACCCTGTACCAATGTATTAGGTAGGTTTTGTAAAAAGCCCACCGTATCAATCATAATCATGGGCGGTTTAGAATCGGGATTGAGTGTTCTAAATGTTGAATCGAGCGTCGCAAAAAGCTTGTTTTCCTCAAGGACATTAACACGACAAAGGCGATTCATGAGCGAAGATTTACCAGCGTTCGTGTAGCCCACGAGTGCTGCAGTTACGGCCTGATTTTGTCGCTTCTTGCGTTGAACCTCACGATTCTTAGAGATTTCAATTAACTGCTTTTTATAAAAACGAATGCGCTCACGCACCATACGACGGTCAAGTTCGATCTGTTGTTCACCTTCACCGCCGACAGCTCGTCCACCGCCTCGCTGCTTAGAGAAGTGACCCCACATCGAAGTGAGGCGAGGGAGTAGATATTCGAGGCGAGAGATCTCAATTTGAATGCGCGCTTCTTTGGTGCGGGCGTGCATGGCAAAGATTTCCAAAATAACGCTGTTGCGATCCACCACTTCAAGGCCGGTGGCTTTTTTAATATTTCGAACCTGACTGGCAGTGAGTTCAAAGTCAAAAACTAAGACTTCTTCACCGGCGGCTTTGGCTTCTTCACCAATTTCAGCAATTCGTCCTTCACCAAGCATCATCGATGGATTGATGTTTTTTACGTTCTGAATATATTCACCACCGGCTTTAAGACCTAGCGTGCGCAAGAGTTCACGTAGCTCACGCATTGAGGCCTGAGTAAGCTGCTGAGTCGCATGACTCTCAAAGCGATCACACACCAGTGATACGAGGCCAGCTTTTTGGCCTAAGGGGAGTTTGTATTCATCATCATTAAAATTCATTTGAGTTCCACTTCAAGGTTATCTAACAAACGCACACTACCGACCTTAAGCACACCAAGGAAAACAATTTTTCCTTTGCTTGGTATTTTATCCGACAGAGTTCTGGCTTCGCGCACATCGAGATATTGCCAGCGACTATCTTTTTTCTTTTGTTCATCCATCCAGACTTTGACTGCATCAATTCCATGATTAAGACGAAGCTTCGCTTCGTTGAGCGTACGTGAAATATGCAACGCCAACTCTTTCTCTTCTTTAGAGAGATATTGATTGCGCGAAGAAAGGGCGAGCCCTTCTTGGTCACGAATAATTGGCATGCCTTTAACACGTATGGGAAGTCCTAGGTCTCGCGCCATGCGCTTGATCACTCGGTATTGTTGATAATCTTTACGGCCAAAATAAGCAGTTCGCGGTTTAGTCAGTTGGAATAGTAGATAAACCACAGTGGCCACACCATTAAAGTGTCCGGGACGACAAGCACCTTCTAAAAATCCATCAAGACTTGGGACAGTAATGACGGTGCTAAATCCAATAGGATAAATTTCTTCTGGTGTCGCTGGAGCATAAATCACGAGTTCACGGCCAGGATGTTTTTTTAATAATTCAATTGCAAGCGCACAGTCTTGCTCGAGTGTCCGAGGATAGCGCGCAAAATCATCATTCGGGCCAAACTGTGTGGGATTCACAAAGATAGAGAGAATACTTGTTTGGTGCTGTTTGAGTGAAGCTTCCAAGAGGCTCATATGCCCATCATGGAGATTTCCCATGGTGGGAACAAAGCCAATATCGTCATCTTGGCGTAAACGCCATTCATGCAGTTCTGCACTCGTTCTAAAGAGTTTCAGTGGAGGCTCCCGGTCTGATCCCAATGAACAATCTCTTTGGCGAGTTGAGCTTTTGTGAGTGCCTGTGGTTTTGAAGTTATTTTAGGATCAATAAACCAATATGTTCCTTGGCCTTCAGCAAACCCTTCGCGATTCTTATTATCTAAAAAACCACTGTGCACTCGATTACCAATCATCAGATCAACGGGTTTGCGATTAAATTTTTCGCGCCATACCGCTTCAGTGGTTTCAGTCTCTGCAGCAAATGAGACAAATTTTTGTTTGTCGGTTTTTGCTTTAAGAAGTTCCGCGAGAACATCGACAGCTTTGACTACGGGAAGGGTGGTAAGCTGATCTTTTTTCAGCTTTCCCTGAGCAGTGTTGAATTCAAAATCAGCAACAGCAGCTGAGGCAATAATCGTATGAGCACTTGGTGCGATCGCTTTGGCATGTTTAAGCATGTCTGCGGTTGTAGGTGTTGAGATAACTTGGCAGCGCGGATGGGCACGAAGAGCGACGACTCCGGCAGGTTCAGGAAATCCCGCCAGGAGCGTAACTTTCGCACCAACAGAGAGATAGGCGCGCGCGATTTCAATACCCGTTAAACCCGAAGATGGATTGGTCATGAATCGAACCGGGTCGAGTGGGGCGACAGTGGCCCCCGTTGTGATCAAAACATGTTTTTCAATTTGTGCTAACGGATTATAGAAGCCGATGACTTGTGCCATGGCATCCACGTCCATCAATTTTCCTTGTCCCACATCTCCACAGGCAAGGAGTCCTGCTGCTGGATCAACAATTTTAGCAAAAGGGAGCTTATTAATTTTGGCGACATGCTCTTGAGTGAAGGGATGTTCCCACATCATGGTGTTCATCGCAGGAAACATCAGCACCGGACGATTCTGTCTCCACGCCAAAAAAATCGACGTGAGAAAATCATGGCATTGGCCTTGGGCCAATTTGGCCAAGGTGTTCGCTGATAACGGAGCAATCGCTAAGACATCGGCCCACTTGGCAAATTCCACATGGGGCACACCTGGGGCAGTGGAATTAAAATCATCCGTCGGAAGATAAACCGCTTCGGCGCCAAGATAGCGAAAAACCTCTGGGCGCACAAATTCAAGGGCGCCTTGAGTGAGTACCACGCGAACAGTGTGGCCGTTTTTAACCAGTGTGCGCGTCAGATCAATGCTCTTGTAAGCCGCAATCGAACCTGTGATGCCTAATAAAATATTCATGCGCCTATATTCCGTCGGTACCATTCATGAAGCGACCAGTGTACTAAATCTGGTTTAATGTGTAACGGCAGCTCATGGGTCAAAGGCTTAAGCCAGGCTTCAACAACGGCGGCATTACCACCAGTTAAAACGATTTGGGCCACTCCCCAGCGAATCATCAGCTTTTGAATCAATGCAGCATAGGCAACAGCGGCACCTTGAAGTGCATCCGCAGTAGTATGGGGGAGATCGCTGCCTGTCAGAATTTCGCTTTTAAGATCAGTAAATTCCTGCGCTTTAAGTTGCGCTCCAAGTGCCAGTGTTTCTCCTAGAAGTTTGACTCCCGGAAGAATGAAGCCACCTTGATGGCCATCGCTTGTGACGATATCGAGGGTGAGAAAGCTACCGGCATCAATGACGAGAGTAGGAGTTTGAAATTCTTTAAACGCCCACCAGGAAGTGACTAGGCGATCTTCACCTAAGGATTGAGCGTAGCGCACCGGCATACCGGCAAACTTATGACCCTTCCAATAATCTTGAATGCGCTCGATCAAGAGCCCTTGCTTCATTAATTCTTTGAGCTCTTCATCATACGACTTCACTTGCGAAAGAACGCCTGCCACTTCACCAAATGTAAGTCCATGAGCTTTCAGCCACTCGCTGACATCTTGCAGGCGACCACGTGCTAATTCTTTGCCGTGACGATAAAGTGCCGCGTGAGCCGTTGAATTTCCGAAATCAAGCGTCAGAAGAATCAAGAGCGCTGCTCCTTGAGATACTTATTAATAAGATCCAAGCGAGTTTGATAAAGATCGGCGATGGGTTTTACAAATTTAGGCGGAGTGTGTTTGCCCATTTTAAGTAAATCGTTAGTGACTAAAACTTGTCCGCGTACTTTCTCACCTGAACCAATTCCGATAGTGGGAATTTCAAGTGCGCTAGTAATCTCGGCGGAAATTTCTGGTGTGATACATTCAAGCACAAGACTAAAGCAGCCAGCATCTTGCAAACGAAGCGCTTCTTCTTTTAGTTCACGCGCGCGATCAGGTGTTTTTCCGTGAGTGAAGTAGCCACCCATTTGATGAACTGATTGAGGAGTCAAACCAATATGTCCCATCACAGCAACACCCACTTCAGTCAGTCGTTTAATGGTGGCAAGCTCGGTGGCGTGTGCGCCTTCAAGCTTTACTGCTTCAGCATTGGTTGTTTGCATGAGTTTTGTGCCGGTGCGCAGACCCTGAGCGAGTGTAGTGTAAGAGCCAAAGGGCATATCCATAATTAAAAATTTATCAGGTGCGCCCCTGCGAACGGCCTGACCAAAGAGACTCATCATTGAGGGAGTCACCGGTACCGTCGTATCAAGACCCAAGACCACATTCCCAAGCGAGTCGCCCACTAACAGCAGATCAATATCTGTTTCGTTTAAAAGTTGAGCGGTTTGAAAATCATAACAGGTTAGCATCTGTAGGTTCTGACTTTTACGAATGTCGCGAGTGGTGAGTTTTTTCATTTTTGACCTTGTTGCATTTTTTCAATCGTCTGGCCGAAGGGATCCTTCTTCCATCGTTCAATAATATCAGTGCGCATTTGTTCCACATCAACTTGAGCAGCTTCGCGAGCAAATTGCCCGTTTTGAATATCGGTTAAAAGACTTTGCATTTTCTTCTGAAAACTTTGATCACACAAAAGGGCACGGCCTTTTTCAGAACCAATCAAAGCGTTGGGACTAATCAAATGGAAAAAAGCTTCCGGTCCTTTATCCACCATAGTGCGAACGATAAGACCTACTTCATGCCATAATTCAAAATAGGCGAGCTCTGGTGGAATGCCTTTCTCTAAAAGCATATTGAATGAAAGTCGACAGGCCTCAGGAATGACAGAACACAAGACAGCTTGCTCAGAAAATAAATCTGCTTCCAT
>JBIKNE010000056.1:0-8722 GCA_044358855.1 Bacteriovoracaceae bacterium
ATCGTACTTTTTAAGGATGGTGTTCTTAGTTGAAAGGTAGAGAGGCCAGCCCTTCATCAATGCCATGTTAAAGCACGAGTGCGCAAAGCCTTTGATTGATTCATCAGTGTTGTACATACAGAGAGCAACACCGTCGCCTTTGAAGTTAAAAACTTCCCATTCTTGAGTTTTGCCATCTTCGCCAGTAAAGCTCATTTTGAGTTTACCTTTACCTTTGATAACTGTATCAGTCGCACGGTACTGATCACCAAAAGCGTGACGGCCAATCATAATCGGCGCTGTCCAGTTAGGAACGAGGCGAGGAACGTTCTTACAGATGATTGGTTCACGGAAAACAGTACCATCCAAAATATTACGGATAGTGCCGTTAGGTGATTTCCACATTTGTTTGAGTTTAAATTCTTCTACGCGCTTTTCATCTGGGGTGATGGTGGCACACTTAATACCGACGTTATATTTCTTGATCGCTTCGGCAGAATCAACTGTCACTTGGTCATCAGTCTTGTCACGATTTTCCATGCCAAGATCGTAATACTTGATATCGATATCAAGATAAGGCGTGATGAGTTTTTGCTTAATGAATGACCAAATAATACGAGTCATTTCATCGCCGTCGAGTTCTACGACAGGGTTTTGCACTTTGATTTTTTGCATGGTGTGCTCCTAAATATGAGAGAGAAGTCCCCCTATTTTTAGGTATTACCCCTCGTATGTCGAGGGTAAAGCCAAGGGATTGCCTGACTGCCTGAGTCTATTAATGTAGAGCAGGAAGCTTCCGATAAGCTTCACTATGTTAATGCGACACAGTTTATTCATTTTATTGTCTCTATACTCCTTGGCCGGCAAGGCAGAGACATATCGTGTTGAACTTGCGGATAAGACTATTTGGCAGTGTGGTGGGCACAAATCCTATATCCTTACTTTGCATTGCGAGAAAGATGGCAAGATGCTCCATATCTCAATGCAGGGTGCGATGGGAAACCTGGAGGATGGAAAAGGTGTAAGGCCCGTAAAGGTGACAAGCATCAAAACAAGTGATGGGGCCGATATCACCAACACGGTCATGGTGATACCATTCGATGATAGTCCGCCAATTCATGAGGGCATACGGCATTTTAGTTTAGCGATCCTCAGTTCATCGCTTTTTCCCGAACGAATGGCAGCCTACATGCCACCCGGCGCGACTCTGACACCACTGAGTGATGACTATAAAAAATTTCGTGAAAAGTTTGAACACCTCATCAAAGAGGATTTAGCCGACATCAAGCAAGTCTTTAATGATGACGAGCTCATTGTTACGTCTGAGGGCAAGGAGTTGCGCTGTCGTCGTTCGAGCGATTTGCAAGAAAAAACTCAGCAAGTCAAAGAGTGGGAAGCGGCAGCGGGTTATAAGTATAAGTGTGGCGTACTTAAATGCGATGACGGTCGCTATCTGATTTCAGGCAGTACGCCCGGTTCACCGATTGATCTATTCTCATTTGATAGCCAGGGAAATTGGAAATTTGCGCAAATCCAAAAAGTTCTCTCTGCAAAATACGAGCTTTCACTTTTTGCCATTCCTCCTGGGCTGACCGGTTCCAGCCATCCAGTTGGTGGGATGGTGGGTGGCGGAATGGGTGGTGACAAGGGTGCACCGACAGATCTTTCAAGTCAAAAGATTCTGACTCAGTTTTTTAAACCTCAGTACACCGCCCAGAATTTTATACCTGCTCAGTTTCGCTCAAAACAAAGTGAGTTGTTTCGACGTCAGATATCATTTCCAGGCTCGACTTCTTTTTTAGAAAGCATGACTCAACTTTGTGAACCTGATGAAGTCAAAGAGCTGAGTGCCTCACTGAGAGCTTATGAAGAGCGCTTGCTAAATGCTGAAATGGTTCACTATGTATCGGACTTACAGAATGTTTTAAGAGGGAATTACCTCGCTCCAGATGCTCTCCCACAAGGCGGCTGTTTTGATGGTGGTGTTTACTATCGTGAAGTAGAGGCCTATCAGAAGGCTAAAAGTATTCGCGCTCAACAAGTGCCTCATGCGATCTCAATAGCAGAAGCGCAAGAGCTATTTAAAAAAGCACAGGCGATGGACGATATCGCCTGGGGATATAAAATGGATGGCTGCTACGCACGTGCACACTTGATGGCGCGACGATTTGAGGAGATGGGTGTGACGGTGGATAAGGCCTGGATCAAGGGAGACTTATCAGTTAAAAATGGTGATCAAACCATCAACTGGAATTTTCACGTCACACCGATTGTTTATGTGCGTGATGAATCGGGCAAAGTAGCACCTTGGGCGATTGATCCTTCTATTATGCAAGATGCCGCTCCGGTAGAGAAGTGGACTGAGCGTATGGTGGGTCATATTCCCGGGGGCGTCGTGAATACCCCTTATCCATTTCCTAACAACACTTCAATGTACAAGAAAGCCGCTCTGGCGATGTCGAACTCAACACCTTATCTTCCAGATGAGTCTTATGTTTTGTCTGAAGAGGCCAAAATGTCGATGGCCACCAGTACCATGCGCGAATACAAAGGCTACGAAAAATGAAGACACTACTTTGCGCTATCATGCTCGCTTTGAGCACTGCCAGCTATGCTAAAAACATCACAAAAAAGATGCGAGTGAATAATCTGCAATGGGATGATGCTCGATCATTATTTCGTCTGGAAATCCATGGCCATGCTGGCGCTTATTTCGCCGACAAAAAGCATTTGGAATGCTTAAAGAAATCTGCATTGGAAAAAAAAGAAGTGAACATCAGCTATGATGTTCACAAATTACTCGTTTCAAAATGTCAGTAGATTAGTGCATGAACCCAACCGCTTTCATCAGCGGAAGTTTTTCATCTTTTATAATGCGGCACTTATCATATTCCACACCAGTTAAGCGGATGCAGGAAGAGCCGTCTTGTAGCACTTTGCAAATGTCATAATTCACACCAGAGAAGCGGCTGCAAGAGCGTGCGTTTTTATAAGTCTGGCAAATCTCGGCAGCTTCACCACGCAAACGATAGCATGAGCCTTCGTCTTTATAGACCTTACAAGCATCATAAGCTTCACCTCTCAAGCGTGAGCATGATGAGCCCTCGATATAAACTTTGCACTTATCGTAATCCTCGCCAGAGAAAGTGTGGCAGCTCAGGGCATGGGCCTGAGACAAAAGAAGAAAGTTCATTATAAAGAAGAGTGCCAAACGCATGGGTATGTCCTTGGTGGAGACTGAGCATAAGGGATAAATGGATGGGGAAGTGAGATACGAGTAAATTATTCAGAAGGGCAGATGGAAACCTAACTGGCCCTTATGAAAGAAGGGCTTCTTTCCATGAGTTGTCAGCCATTCAACAAACGGTGGCGCTGGGGCCTTCCACATCTGCCACTGGTGGCGCTGGCCGATGTACTCAGTCACAAGGGCCAAGAAGTCTTCCTCGTGGCCATAGCTCAAATGAATGAGCCGCAAGACGTCTTCGTCAGCTAAATACAGCTTCACTTTTTTGCCTTGAATTTCGACTGGTGCCACGGCAAAGCTCATCCCTTGCGCCATCTCATCTGCAGGATCGTGGCGAGGAGCATCGGGTTGGGTAAAGTAGGGATGAAGTTTGATATCGCGTGACTCCCAAGCAATGCCTAGTTCGTGACGTTGTAACCAACGCAAGAAAGCGCGGCCTTCGCCTAACTCGCGTTCTTCTTGCGCGCCTGAAGCACGCCAGCCGCGATAGGCACGGGTGAATGAGACCTGTTTAGGCATCTTCCGTCTTAATAATAGGAGGGCGGTGCGATCTCCCGGCTTAGGTTGCCAGTGCTTGCCTTCCGCATAGATAGAGCTGAATTCAATGACGGGTTTGGGCTGACAGGGCTGCAGAGGATCAAAGTCCCCATAGGTATAAGTGGCCCGTCCATAGCGTAGTGTTTGCCTCATTGAGGAGTATAACGACCAAGCTGGGGGAAAATTTTAATCACTTGAATTATACGGAAAAGTTACGGATACTGTCAAGCGAGGTGTCCCATGCGTGTTGCTGGTTTTCCGTCCCCCGCTGATGAATATGGCCTAGTCAGCCTTTCACTCACTGAACTGATGATCCCCCGTCCCACCAGCACATTTTTTATCCGCGTGGTGGAGGATCTGGCGCCCAATATTAAGCGCCAAGATATTCTGGTGGTGGATCGTTCTCTTAAAATCACCGAAGGTTGTTTAGCACTGATCGTGAATCAGGGTGAGCTGTGTTTACGGCGGGCCTTACAAAAAAATAGTGAGTGGTGGCTCATCTCTTTGACTCAAGGGGCGCCTTTGCGTCTGGGCGAGGATGAGGAAGCGATTCTCTGGGGAGTGGTGACCTATGTTATCCATCAAACCCTCAAGTAGCCGTTGGGCGATTCTGGATTGCAATTCCTTCTACTGCTCCTGTGAGCGTCTGTTTCGTCCGCACTTGCGCCATAAACCGATTGTCGTGTTGTCGAATAATGACGGCTGCATGATCAGTGTTAGTCATGAGGCCAAGGCGCTTGGACTCAAGCTCGGCGCTCCTGTCCATGAGGTGCGCGAAATTATCCGCCGTCATCGTGTCCAGGTGTTTTCCTCTAATTATCAATTGTACGGAGATCTCTCTCGTCGCGTGATGAGAATACTCGATGAGCTGCATCCCGATGTTATGCAGTATTCAATTGATGAAGCCTTTATTGATTTCTCCCATGTGCCCCTGGGCGAGGAGGAGAGTTGGGCGGATTATGTCTGTCGAAAAGTCACGAGGGAGACGGGAATTCCTGTCACCATTGGCATTGGCCCGACTAAGACACTGGCCAAGATTGCTAGTCGCGTGGCCAAAAAAGAAAAGCGGCGTGCCCTCGGTTTACTTTCTTCGCAACAGATTGATGATTGTCTGGCCGCCATCAGCGTCGAAGATATTTGGGGCATCGGTTATGGTTCTGCTTTGAAATTGAAAAATATTTATCTGCGAACGGCGAAGGATTTTCGTGACTACAGTAACACCGCTTTGATTCGTTCTCTGTTAACAGTTACGGGTGAACGAATTCGCGATGAGCTTCGTGGCATTGATTGTATTGAGCCCGGTGAGATGAGTGAGAAGAAAATGATCACTAGCACGCGCTCTTTCGGAAAGCGCGTTTATGATCGCCGTGAACTAGAAGAAGCGGTAGCGACCTATGTGGGCTTTGCTTGTGAAAAGCTGCGGGCGCAAAACAGTGTGGCGCGCGGTTTGAGCGTGATGCTCAGAACTAATCCCTTTGATGAGAAGGCGAATTACTATCGCAACGATGCTCAAACATTTCTCACGGTCGCCAGTAGCGATACGGGCGTTTTTACCGCCAAGGCCCTCGAGCTTGTCCGCGGACTTTATCGCCCAGGACTCGCCTACAAAAAGGCGGGGGTGTTTCTTTTTGAGATAACTCCTCGCCATGAACAGCAATTGGATCTTTTAGAACCTGAACTACCTGATCGGCATGGCCTTATGCAGGCGATGGATGTGATCAATAAAAGATGGGGCCGAGGCACCATCCGGATGGCCGCCACCGGTACCACGGCGGACTGGCGGATGCTTTCGGAGAGTCGCTCCAACAAGACTCAACTGGCCTGGAATGATTTAGTTGAACTCGAAGCCGAGCGCAGTAGAGGAGCTCATCCACGCTCAAGTCATTAAAACTTCAGCAAACTTTGGCCCTGATTAAGGTTCGCAACTTCCTCGCAAAATTTTCACACTTGGCAATTTTTTGTGAACGGAAGTGCCATTATGTGTGAATAAGTACTGGCGCATAAAGTCGAGTTTGGGCACATTCCGCAACAACGCGGGATTGTATGAAAGAGGACCTATGAAAGTAGTTTGCTTACTAGTGTTCATTGGATGTGTCTTAAGTAGCGGGGCCCAGGCCCAGCGTCTAACTGCGCGCTCAAGTTGGGAAGCGATCAATAACAGTCGCCATCTCACAGTCATGTCGCCCATGGAACTCAATGCGACCGGTGGCATTTTTAATACCTGTATCAATTCAAGCACCAGGACTTTTCACTCTATTAAAGATGTTCGCTATTGCGCTGAAGGCAGCATGGTGAATCGTCGTGGAGGCGAGGGGGATTCGCGCTGGGAATGGCAGTGTCATATCTATGATGAAGCCCCGGTGAGTATTTCTCGTACGGTCAATAAGCGTGAATGCGTAAAACCTGTAAATGATGAATCAGGGACCTACTGCGCTGAATATGCTCAAGTCACTTATGAAATTCCCGTTGATTTCTTTTTAGATGTCATCGAATCAAACTCAGACACTTTTTACCAAGTGGCATTCCGTAAGTCATACCGACTTCCAGAATGCGAAACGAAATAAGGAAGAATGCTGTGGACGCCACGCTCTTCGATTTTGACAACTACCGAGAGTATCTCACGAAAGTGATGATGCCGAACGGTCCGTATCAACAGAAAGGTTCAAACCTTTCTCGTTGGGCGCGTCGCTTGGGGCATAGTTCACCCAGCTTGTTGTCGATGGTCTTAAAGGGTGATCGTACTCCCAGTGATGAGCTTCTCGAAAAATTGATTCTTGAATTGAAACTTCCTCGCTCTGAGGCCAACTTCCTTCGTTTGAAAGTGAAGCTGGAGCGTCTAGAACGCAAAGGTAAATCGAGCCTTGAAATTCGTGAAGAGATCGAATCGCTCATTAAGTCAGTAGGCAAGGTTCGTCGTCAAGTCGTAGGCCTGTCAGCTTTCGAATCAATTGCACAGTGGTACTGCGTGGTCATTAAGCAGTTAATTGCCACTGGGGATTTCATTGAAGACCATGAATGGGTTTGTCGCCGCCTACGCAATAAGGTTCGTCCGCACCAAGTTAAAAAAGCCATTGAGCATTTGTTGGCCCTTGGAACAATTCATAGAACGGAAGAAGGTTTGTTGGCCGTTACTCATGCCGTGAGTACTCCTTCAGAGATTCCATCTCCGGCGATCGTACAGCACCACTTGGGTATGATTGATCGTGCCCGCGAAGCGATTGAAGAACAAAAAGTTCCTGATCGCTCATTCATGGGACTTACCATGAGAGCTGATGCCAACAAAATGACTGAAGTTAAAAAAGATATCGCAGAATTTATTGAAATGATGAACGAGAAGTACGCAGTGGAAGAGTCCTCTCGCGTTTATCAGTTAAACGTACAGTATTTCGAACATACGACGGAAACAACCGGTGGGGAGCGTTTACAATGAAGCTTTGGACACTTTTACTTTGTGTCGCTAGTTTATCTGCTCAGGCGGCAGAGTTTGATAAGGCGATCTTGGAACAACCTTCCATCTTGTCTTCAACTCCGATTCGCGTAAAGCCGATTAATCCAGCTTGGCAAGTTGAACTTTGTGAACAAAAACTTTGCCGCCAAGAGAGCTTGATTGAAGTTCTTCGTCAGGCAAATGTTGAACGCAGTGGCGGTGGAGATATCATCGGAAACGGTGGTGGTTTGGCCGAACAAAACTTTGTTTATGCTCTTTCTCAGTTAAGTGAATTTATCGATGAAACAATCACAGCAGGAATCGTTAAAGGCGAAGATATAACCAATCTTGCCAAGATTGGCCGTCATGCTAAAAAAGCGGGCACTCGTGCTGGAGAACTTATCTTTTTATCTGGTAAAGCAGTTCCAGGATTATTTGACAGTCCTTATGACCAAGAAGTTCGTTTAGCCAAAACAGCACTTTCACCGGATGCTCCGATTTTGATCAATCTCGATTTGATCTACAAGCGCACTCAAGGTGACCTTGAGATTATGGCGATGCCAGTAATGGCAGCGAGCCTGGTTCATGAGTTGGGCCATCAAGTTGGTTTTGAAGATCACTCATATCTTGATTTCCTAGGCAGCCGCGTTCGTCGCTTGCTTGAGCGCGAACAAAATCGTGTTGGCCGTATGTTGGGTCACGATGGACGAATTGAAATGACCAGCATCAACCTTGGTCCTTTATCTCTTCCACGTCTGTTTATGACGTTTGGAGATATTCTCATGTCGTTTGATGGAGAAATGGCCAATGTCTTGAAGTGTAACCAAGAGAAGTCAATTGTGCGCGCGGCTCGTATCGAGAACCAACACTGGCAGCCGGCGATCAATCTCGATAAGCATTGGATTGCTCCTTTCCGCGCTTGGGTCGCTCTGACTTGCCAAGATGTTGATGGCCGCGTGACTTTTGAAGAAAGAGATCTCGCGTTAGATATGATCATCGACGTTACAGCGTCGATTGCTGAACTTCGAGTTATTCAGTTTACGCTTTATAACTAAGCCTTAAGGCCACTTTAAGTGGCTTTTTTTTTATGCTAGCTCCCAAATCATTTGTGACAGTGGTGAGACTTTGTTGAAGTCCTGACTTCGAATAGAATCTAGCCGTTCGTTATGTCTCAAAAAACTTTGAATTTATCCGAGTCATTCTGATTGTTCATATAACCATCACCCCTTTAAGTTGCTCTTGAATATCGGGATTAAAACGACTCAAATGTGTTTTTATTTGCTCTGTGATTTTATCTTTTATCGCTAAAGGTAAAGTGGTCACACTGTAAATAGTGGGATCAATCACGGGAGTCAAAAGGACATTGTGATTTAACTAAAGTTTCTTAAGATAATAATCCAGTGTCTCAATTAGGGCGTGTTGACGTTTTGACTTGGGGCCGTGGACGCAGGGCCGTGTGATTTGAAGCGGGTAAGTCTTTAAGATTTGGATGCTTAATTCTAAATCTGGAGGACTTACCCGTGCAACGACCGATG
>JBIKNE010000057.1:0-8678 GCA_044358855.1 Bacteriovoracaceae bacterium
ATGGGCTGTGAGATGGTGTGGCAAGACGGCGCACCAGTTTGGCTCGGTGCTGAGTTTGATTTTATGGGTGATCGTGCTGTGGTGAAAACGGTTCTGCTTGATTCGCCGGCCGCTCGCTCAGGGCTTAATGCCGGAGATGAGTTGATTTCGCTTAATGGTCTGCGTGTCTTAAAAGAAGACGTTGAGAAATTTGCGCAAAACCTCAAGATCGATGTGAACTACGAATTCATCGTCGCGCGCCTAGGAAAACTCACCAAGCTTGATGTGCGTTTTGATAAGGGGCCACGCTCTCTGAAAGAGATCAAGATTGTGGATCGCGCGGTGGCAGAGAAGGCGTTTAAACGCTAACTCCGTGCTTGGCGGCAACCTTGTCGAAGTACTGCATGCACTTCTTGGCGTAGTTACGCTTTTCAACGTAGTTGCCAGGGTAGAAGGCGCGTTTGTAGCCGTAGGCGACGACGTCTTTTAAGAGTTTCACTGGCAATTCGAAATTATCGGTAGCGAGTTTGTATTCACGGGACATGGTGGTATTGGAAACCAGGCGATTGTCCGTGCATAAAGAAACTGACATACGATTTTGCAGCATCTTGCCAAACGGATGATCTTTAATATCTTTGAGTGTCGGATTGGTTTGTAGATTAGAAGTGAGGCACACCTCAATCATCACACGCTTGTCAGCAATGTAGCTCGCAAGATCGTTCACATATTTTTTGCGATCGGTGATGTTCTCGTCGGCAATTTTATTTTCATCGAACAGATAGTATCCATGGCCGATGCGATCGGCGTAGCAGTCAGTGATGGCCTGAAAAATACTTTCAGCGCCATAAGCTTCACCAGCATGCACGGTTTTATGCATGAAATGTTTGTGAGCGTAATCGTAAACTTCTTTAAATTTCCCAGGTGGGTAGCCATCTTCTTGGCCCGCGAGATCGATGCCGACAATGGGTAGGCCCAATTCATCACGCACTTTAATCGCCGCTTTAACTAATTGCAGAGCGCCGTCGCGGATGACTTCCATCTCACGCGAGTACTCCATCATTTTAAAAAAGCGCGTGTAGAAAGGAGAGTAACCTTTGGGGCCAAACTTTCTCATGGCACAGACAATAATGCCGTAATGAAATTCCGGTTTCTCGCCGTTTTTGACTTCAGGTTTTGAATTGTATTCCTTTTTCGCGCGCTCGAAACCTTTGCAAGTGGCTTCGAGAACAGACTCCATCGTGAGATTTTTTTCCACATCCATCAAAAGCTGAGGAGCAAAGCGCGGCTCGATATAAGTCACACCTTCATTTTGATTATCAACGGCGAGTTCATAAGAAACTTGCTCGATGACTTCCAAGTCACGCAAAACTGAACAGGTATACTGGAAGCCATGAAGGTATTCACCCAAGTTAGCGTAGGAGTCTTTAAAAACTAATTCACGCAGACCTTCTTCCGTTTGCGAGGGAAGATCTATTTTGAGTCTTTTGGATGCTTCGATGAGAGTAGGGATGCGCAATGAGCCATCAAGGTGGAGATGAAGGTCGGATTTGGGCATTTCACGGATAAACGCGTCAGTGTATTTCATCTTGGTAAAATACCCAAATCCATTAGAACTGAAAAGCTTACTTCTTCTTGTTCGGCTTCGTTGCGTCAGCTGCTGCGGCCACAACTACTTTGAAATCCAATACCACTTCGTTGTCGATAACTTTGTCGCCTAGGGCCTTAACATCAAAGAAGTCCTTAGAGTTGTACTGCATGCCGTATTTAGTACGATCAAAATTCAAAGTTCCCGCGTAGGTCGCACCATCTTTTTTGACAGAGAAGTTCACTGGATGAGTTTTGTCTTTAACAGTGAGATCCGCAGTGACGGCATCACCTTTGACTGATTTCACAACCAACTTAGCTGTTGGATATTTTGCGACTTCAAGAAAATCTGGGCTCTTCAAATGGCCAATCAATTTATCCGCCCATTCGCCTGAGATATCTTCGACAGTCATTTTGTTGAGGTCGATAACGAATTCGCCACCTTTCAACATGCCGTTTTCTTCTACCACTTTACCGCTTTGAAGAGCGACTTTACCGTAGTGAGGGCCTGCGATTTTTTTGCCAGTCCATTTGAATTCGCTTTTGGCGACATCAACATTGGCGATAGCATTGAAAGAAAGAGCGATCAGAGCAGTCATTAAAAATTTCATAGGTACTCCTTGTTAGTTTATGAATATTGGACAGTTCTCATTGAGAGTGAGCCAGCTTGTATTTGTTCAAAGGGAAAAGAAAGTTTTTCATCATCTTTTGTACTGCCGAAAACATAAAGTAACGGCAGATAGTGTTCAGGTGTTGGGTGAGCTTGTTGCCATAGTTTTTGGTATTGGGGTTTTTCATTTCTAAGCCAGGCCACATCTCTGTTAATTAACGCTTCTTTGGTACGCTCATCAAATTCAACCGCCCATTCGCGCGGTTTTGCGTTGGGTGTAAAATCGAGATCTCGGAGATTATGAGTGATATTGCCGCTTCCTAAAACTAAAATCTCTTCCTGTCGAAGTTGACGCAAATGCGCTCCGAGCGCCATATGTTCTTTCATATTCAAACGCGTCGAAAGACTGATCTGCGTTACTGGAATATCGGCCTTAGGATACAAGTATTTCAGCACGCTCCATGTACCATGATCAAAACCCCATTGATCATCAGGACTGCTCCAACCTTGTGGTTTCAATTTTAAACCTGGAGCGGGGTATTGAACTTGATAGAGCTTCTCGGGGAATCCATAAAAATCATGGATGGTTCGCGGTTTTTCAAGATTGAGATGTTTTGTCGCTGGCGTTGTCCAATGCGCCGAAACCATCACGATGCCGCGTGGGCGAGGAAGTGTTTCGCCAAGCTTACTTAAATGTTTTGTCCACGCACTCTCTTCAAGAGCATTCATGGGAGAGCCGTGGCCAATAAAGATGGTAGGCATTAATTTCATAACACCATCATCGGGCAAAACTGATTGTTTCAAAAGTAGACATGTTTGCGCTTGTGTGTTGCAATAAATGCAACAATGAGGGATGTATGCGAGATATCGACCTTAATCGGCTGTTAGTTTTTAAAGTCGTCGTGCTGACGGGCAGCTTTTCAAAGGCCGGCTTGCAGATGCGCATGCCTAAGTCGCGGGTGAGTCGCCAGATTGCCTCATTAGAAAAAGAGTTGGGTTTGCCATTAATTTATCGCACCACTCGTTCTTTTCAGCTCACTCAAGCGGGCAAAGATTTATTTCAGCGCGCACTGCCGGCCTTAAATGATATTGAAGGCGTTTTACAAAATCTGGGTGATTCTAAAACTGATATGCAGGGGCGTGTGCGTTTCACCGTTCCTGAAGATGTAGGTGTCGAGTTGATGGCGGGGCTTTGTCATGAATTTCAATTAGCTCATCCACGTGTTGAAATTGATTTGATTGTGGATAATCGTTCTATTGATTTGGTTAAAGAAGGTGTCGATCTGGCGCTTAGAATGGGGAAAGTTAAAGATAGTTCTATGACGGGAAAAAAGTTGGGTGAGGTGCATCTGGGATTATATGCCGGAGTGGCACTTTTTCAGCGCCATGCCCGTCCACAAAAAATCGAAGATTTAAATCAAATGCCTTTTTTGTCTTTTTTTGGCAGTGAAGCGCAATCGATTAAGCTAAAAAGCCCCAAGGCCTCTTGCTCGTTAAAAGTTAAGCCGCATTTTAACTGTAATAATTTTTTCGTTTTGAAAAAGATGGCACTGGCCGGTAATGGCTTTACTCTGCTGCCATCCTATCTCGTGCGGGAAGAAGTCGCTCGTGGTGATCTGATTCCTCTGTTTAAAGAGTGGCATCACGAAGAAGTGCCGGTGCATCTGTTATATCCGCAACAAAAAAATATGCCACCCCGTCTACGAGTCATGATTGATTTTATGGCCCGTCGACTGAATGAGAAGATGTCATGAAAATTCTCGTTTCAGGGTTTGAACCATTTGGTGGCGATCATGAGAATCCATCCATGGAGCTTTTGACTTGGCTTGAGAGTAGAGCTCTTCCATTTGAACTCAAGACAGTTTTATTGCCAGTCAGTTTTCAAAAAGGCTTTGTCACACTTCAAAAAGCGATTAATGATTTTCATCCCGATATCGTCATCGCGACAGGTTTTGCCAAAAATCGTACTGAGCTTACTGTCGAAAAAATTGGTATTAACTGGATGGATGCGCGTATTCCCGATAATGATGGTTTTCAACCATTGCAGACACCCATCGACCCTCAAGGCCCCGATGGGTTATTTGCCAGACTGCCATTGAGTCAAATGGTGGCGGCGTCAATGAGTGTGGGTGTGCCAGCTAAAATCTCAACGACGGCTGGAGAGTATGTTTGTAATCATGTGCTGTATTCACTGCTGAATAACAACCCTGGCCTAGAATGTGGCTTTATTCATTTGCAGTCATCGGATGTTTTTGCAGGCGTTGAGGCGATGTTGAAAGTGGCTTCACTTCCGATTCGGAAGTAGTTATTTTGGTAGTTTAGCAGTTGAAATGAGAATATTTCCGCGTTTCTCCTGATGCCAGCTTCCTTTAAATGGTGAATCGATTAATTCATAGTCATGACGATCGATTCGGAAGTGATTGAGCCAAATATCTGTTTGGGCTAACTCGGGAAGAGCTTTGTAAGCGGCTTCTTTAATTGACCACAATTCCAAAAGTGAAACGCTGATGTCGGCGTCATTAAGAATTTTGCTTTTCACATGCTCTGGCACTTTGCGGTCAAGAAGTTCAATATCAAGTCCCATGCCTCGCAAACTAGCTGCAGGTTCAAGCCAAGCGGCGGCCCAATTTTTAGTGTGTGACAGTGAGAAGCGCCAATGGGGGAGATGGGCGAGTTCATGAAAATTTTTAAAAATGGCGGCATTTGGTTTTAATTCAATACCCTGTTCGGCAAAGCATAGTGACAGGCATACTCGCGCCAAGGCCCATTCTTTTTGACGATTGAGATGAAAGTCACTCAAGCGCTCTTGGGCGAGAGCGAACCAGGCATCGCGAAGGGCGATGGGAGCTTCATCCCAAGATAGTAAATGGAGACTCAATGGAGTTGATCCTCGGAGATGGCCTGTCCGGCCGGTTTACGAAGAGTCTTGATAATTTTTCCATTTTCAAGCACCACGATAAAAGAGGCCAGTCTAAGCGTTTCAATTCGGTGTGCGATAAAGAGTGTCGTGCGCCCTTGGAAAAGTTCACCTACGTGCCCTAGCCATTCTTCTTCGGTTAGTTGATCAAGGCTTGCCGTGGCTTCATCAAAAACTAACAGTCGTGGGTCTTGTAGAAGAGCGCGACATAAAAGCAGCAGTTGTTTTTCACCTTGAGATAAAGGCAGCGTTTCAGCTTTCACCAACATATCAAGTCCACCCGGTAGGGCATGGATTTTCTCTAAAAGACCCACACGCTTGAGGCGTTCATTGATTTGTTCATCCGTCACATCTTCACGCCACAGACGTAGATTTTCACGTACTGTATCGGTGAAGATAAAGAGGTCTTGTGAAATATGGCCAATCCAGCGTGCTCTTCTTGCTGGCGGAAGCGCTAAGATATCTTCATTACCCCAAGAGATCTTGCCGTCATTAAGTGGATAAAGTCCCAGCATTAAGTGAGCCAAGGTTGTTTTGCCTGAACCCGTGCGGCCAACGAGGGCCGTCACTTCACCTTCCGGAAGCTCAAGATTGAAATTCTCAAAAAGTGGTCGATCAGCACGGTAGGAGAAATTTAAATTCTCAAAACGAATAACCCCATGAGGTGTTATCCCCGAATCAGGAATTGAAACGACTTCTGTGTTAATTTGCTCCGGTAAAAGAGTGCGTAAGCGCTTCACTGAACCCAACGCCGTAACAAGAGTGTTGAGCTTCTCAGAAATTTCAAAAAACGGACCAAAGATCAAACCCACGTAGGTGCATGAAGCGATGAAACCACCAATGGTAATTTCACCCTCACGTAATTGATAGACCCCTAAGGCAATCACCAGCGAGTAGGTCACACCCATCACCAGCACGTGCGCTGATGAAAAACTGCCCCAAGTGAGAATGTTTCTCATTGTGAGTGATGCAAAAAGATCTTGTAAGCGTTCATGACGACGGGCCCACTTAGGCGAGAAGGGCTGTGAGTGGAGCACGCCTAAGTTATTCATCGTATCGGCTGCATGAGAGGAGAGGCGTGACAGAACGTTACGTAAAGCGCGCCCCCAACGCATCTGAGCTTGGGAAACGTTGAGCATAAAAATGCCCATGGGGATTAAGGTACAAAGGACCAAGAGGGCCGCTTTCATTGAGAGTGTCGCCATCACGATGACACAACCAATGACCAAGGCGATGTCACTGATCACAGTAAAGAAATTCGAAGTGAAGAAAGAAGAGAGGTTTGATACATCATTCACACAACGACTGATCAAGCGGCCTGAAGAGTTTTTATCAAAGAAGGCGAGAGGATACTTTCCAAGTTGATAGAAAACATCATTGCGTAACTGACGAGTCATCTTTTGACCGGCCTTCGTCACCACCCATTTATAAGTGAGATCTGCAGCGATTTTAAAAATCATTAAAGCACCGAGCAAAAAGCCCCAGACTTCAAAAGACGCAATTTTTGCTACCAGAACATCGTCGACAATTTTAGCGACTAGGCGAGGTGTTGCTACTGAGATAAGAGTAGTGCAAAGAAAAAGCACAAACGCCCAAGCAAGCTTCCAGCGATAAGGTCTGACCCATGGCCACAACCAATAAGTATCAGTGAGCGCTCCATCCCATTCGCGAGCTTTGGTGAATTGTAAACTGAAGGGGCGGAAGTAATAGCGGCGCTCTTCCTCTTCATGGAGTTCTAAGTTGTCCATGTCGGCTCCTTCACTTGACTCTCTTTCTCATTCCGCAACAGCGAGGCAAAAAGAGCATGATCGCGCTTAATATCTTCAAAACTTCCTTCACGAGTGATGCGGCCTTCTTCCAAAACGAGGATACGATCAAAATTTTTCAAAGAACTCAAGCGGTGAGTTGCCAACACTAGTATCGCTCCAGGATCAAGCTTTCTAAGGGCTTCAATTACCCGACGTTCAGTCGCCGGATCTAGAGCACTGATGGCATCATCCCAAAGGTACAATCTTGCGCCTGAATGAAAAGAGCGTGCAATGAGTGTGCGCTGCTTTTGTCCGCCCGAGAGATTCATGCCTTTCTCACCTACGATGGTATTAAGGCCTTCAGGGAAAAGCGTCACATCAGTAGAAAGATCGGCTTTCTCAAGGGCCGCCCATAAAGCATTAGGCTCTAGTGGATGATGAGGAGAGATATTCATCGCCAGCGAGCGACTAAAAATTTGTGGTGTCTGAGGAATGAAGGAGAGCTGGCGCCACAGTGAGCGACGATTGAGCTCATGATATGAAATATCGTCAAAAGTAAAACGAGAGAAACTCAAAGAGTTGGGCTCCCACAGCCCTGCCAGAGTTTGCAAGAGCACACTTTTACCGCTGCCCACAGCGCCGACCAGAGCGATGTGTTCACCGGCCTTAAGTTTTAAATCAATTTCATGAAGCAACGTCTTAGCTTCAGGTGTGCGAGCTGAAAGTCTTTCAATAAAAATCTCACGCAGGGGTGACTCAATTTCACGTGTACCCTGAATTTTTAAGGGTAACTCATCGATGATGGCAAATCGTCTCGCACCGGCGCGCGCCTGTTGAAAGAGATTCATCAAATAGCCGACACTCATCAAGGGCCAAAGAAGTTTGTCTAAGAGTTGCAACGATACAGTGAGCGTTCCGAGTCCCTGCGCCATGGGGCCATGGCCTTGCCATGCGAGCACGAGCACGGTGAGGTAACTTGATTGGATAACAGTTTGCAAAGTGCCATCAAGACCCAATTCCCATTTGGCTATTCCGAGTTGTTTACCAAAAAGGCCCTGTAAAATGAGATCATATTTTTTGCGGCGTAATTCAATTAGGCCTTCCGTTCTAAAAAAACGTGCACCTTGCGATTCCTCAAAAACATATTGTGAAAGATCACCCAATGTATCCGATACGGCACCATAACCTTTTTCAAGCGGACGATGAACGACCATCACAGCAATAGTTAAGCCGACAAAAGGCAAAAGTACCCAGAGTGCTCCCCAACCCAAAATATAGAAAAGGGTAGCGGGAATAAAAACGAGATAGGCGATGGAATCAAACAGCACCAAGATTCCTGGCCCCATAAACATACGAATATTACCGATGTCCTGGGATAGTGTACTGACTACGTCACCAATTTTGAGACGCGAGGCACGAGCAAAGTCGCCCTGCAGAATCTTTTCATAGGCTTCTTGGCGCAGCTCTCTTTCCATGGTGCGCGAAGGGATCATCAGCAAAAAGCGCCAGGATAGGCGCAACAGTGCGATCAGAAAGTAGCATCCTGCCAGGATTAAAACATACTTAAGAATAGGCAATTCTTCTGGTGCCTGCTGCACTTTATCTGTGATTTCCTTCACTATCAGCGCTGGGAGCATATCTACCGCATCAAGCACAATCACCGAAAGAATCCCACCGGCATAGTGCCACGGTCGCTTCAAAACGAGGCGTCGGACAAATCGTAAGAAAGAAAATGAATCAGCTGGTGTCACAGAGCATCCTGAGTGAATAAGTCGAGAACGATAAAAAAGAGAATTATTTTTTATCACCTCTCTGCATCTAGGGCCATTTAACACTAGAA